>NZ_JAWJTF010000382.1:0-1752 GCF_048836525.1 Nostoc sp. CALU 546 | reverse complement strand
GTATGTACACCGTAGCCTTACCAAGGAAAGGTGCCGCAGGGGGTGGAGTTATTTCTATGTATGCCTCTACAAAAGGCTTATATCCATAACATCCTCTAACTCTGATACCATTTTCTGTAATTTCCTGCTTGCTAAAAAAATTAGTCGAATAGAAATTAAGTACTTAGATAAGGAAGAGTGAAATGGGACTTAGCGACGGACTTTTGAACCCGACGAAAAAAGCTATGGTCATAGATGACTGTTGCAATATGATTGAAAGACAGCTTGCATCCAAGTCAGGTATGAACGGCATGGTTTTAAAAACTGCCTTTGCCGCCTTGAAGGGGGTTAAACCAGGGTATATCCCTTACGTTGTTGAGCTGATTTTACCCCAATGCTTCACAGCACTTGATCCCATCTGGAATGAAGGCGTAGAGAAAGGCGACCCAATTGGACACCTGAGTACCAATAGCTCTCGTACCGCAGATGCGCTGCTGAGTGTTACTGATGCTAGAGTCAAAAACACAAAGCGCCAAATCGTGCGAGGAACCTATGAAAAACTTCGCGGTTCAGCCAAAAAGCACGTAGAAGAAGCAGTGCCAGATTTAGCCAATGTAATCAACAATTACACTAAGGCTTAAGCCAGAAGAGAAGAATCAAAAATAAACGTATGCCGCCGTTCGATGCTCCGGTGGCTGGCATACGCGGCAGATATTAAAACAATTCGCAATGGGCTAACGCCCCGCTCCGCTAACGCAATTACTGAATCGATTGCGATCGCTAACCCTTCTTCCTTCTTTTAGAATTTAAGCATTTGCACCCAGAATAGAAGAGTCATAATGCTGTAGCAAATCTTCTGGATCATTGTAAATTGCGATCGCTCCCGACAGTTGTTCATCGCTAAAGCCACCGCAGCGCAAAGCAATTACAGCTACCCCTGCTTTGCCGGCAGACTCAATATCGTAAGGCGAATCTCCTAGCATCACTACTTTTTCAGGAGTCATTTGCCCTTTCTTCAAGGCGGCTTCTACAATGTCAGGAGCAGGTTTAGATGCTTCGGCATCATCGGATGTAGTGACTTCCGAGAGCAAATCATCTACTTGGGCAATTTTGAGCATGATCTCAAGTTCTTCAGAACTGGCTGAACTTGCAACAACCAGATGCAATCCCGATTTTTGCATCTTTAATATTAAGTTTCTGCTGCCATTGGCAGCAGTAATTTGCGGTATATATTTGTCAAATAATAGTTCTTTGCGTAGTTTAGCGATCGCTTTACCAGTTCCTTCTTCATCATTTAATTCTGGCACTACCTTGGGAATCAGTTGATCTCCACCCATGCCCATAAGTGGTTTAACTTTTTCAAATGGCACTTCCAAGTCATAAGCTGCAAATGCTTCCACCCAGGTATTTGCATGAACATCATTACTTAAAACCAGTGTGCCATCAATATCTAAAATCACCCCTTCTAATGCCATGAAAAACCTCAGCTGACGTTTTGTTTCATAGCTGATGATGGCATGGCAAATAATTTACTTCATCGTCCTAACAGAAGAGAAGGAGGTTAGAGAAGAGATGGCGGTTCGTTAAAACAAAGAGTTTTAGTCTTAACCCAAGCGTATTGGCTTATAATCATTTGCAATTGCGATCGCGTTCGAGACGTTTAGGCGATCGTACAGTGCCGGAAGCGGACGCTAAGAAGCTTGTAGAATTTGTTAGTTAATAGGGTAGGCATCATTTACCAAATCCCTATTGGTAAGGGACTTCCAAATAAAA
>NZ_JAWJTF010000181.1:0-7332 GCF_048836525.1 Nostoc sp. CALU 546 | reverse complement strand
TCACCTGTGGGTCATTTAGCAGCTTGTTTAGCTTCTGAATTTTGGATTAATTTTCTCGACCTTGTAATGTGAATAATGCCAATTTAATGTGAAGTTGCACATATCTTGATCCCCCTAAATCCCCCTTAAAAAGGGGGACTTTGAATTCCCCCCTTTTTAAGGGGGGCTAGGGGGGATCGAATTCTATGCAGCTTCATAAAGAATTGGTATAATGCCAGGGCATACTTTGTATCTTTAGCTGTTTACTGTCCCATAGATTGGGGTGTTATTCCTGCTAGAGCAACAGTTTGAGCCGAAGAAACAATGAAATCTACATCATTAATAGCTCGAACTATTTGGACTCCTTCTACTTCCTTTATTTGTAAGTTTTTCGGATTATCGGCTATGTCTCTTTGGGTGACAAATTCCTTGGTATTTTCCTTGAGTTTAATTAAGCCATTGCTTGCCAGTAATCTTAATCCTCAGTCATTATTAATCACGTCATTGGCAATTGTAACGGTGGCATTTTGGGGAACCTCATTCACAGATTTGAGGTTTTTTGAGAAAAGACCAAGTGTGCTTAATGAAACTAGATTTAATGGAACTAAATTGATTTTGTGTTCTTTGACAGCATTATTCATGAAAGGTCGATGTTTAAAAAAATTGGCATCGATTAGTTTGTCTTTTAAAGCTGTATTTGGTTGTATCCAGTCATTAAAGGTAACAACTTTTACTTCTAATCCTTCCTGAGGTGCTAGTTTAGTATTTACAAACTTCAAAATATCTTCAGATATGATTCCCGTCACCCCGACTTGAATAACTTCTTTTTGTGCAGTTGCTTGGGCTGTATTTGAAGTTACTTGAGCTTGTTTTTGGCTACAGCTAGCAAAGAATATGGAGGTGGTAAATGAGCCTAAAGCTGTAAGGAAAAATCGGCGGTTAATTTTTCGATGTTGTATGTTCATAAGCAATATTCTTGGTTAAATTTAAACGAAGCACTCGACATGCGGAGGACGCAGAGAGAAAATAGAAGATTCAAGAGTTGAGGAATTCTGGCTCAAGACTCTCCATGTAAAAAGTCTCATCAGTAGCCAACCATAAACTTTGCAGCAATTCTTGCCCTTACATCAATGAACCTCCACTTCCAACTCTGATTTGGGTAAATATTTCAAGGTTTGGGTGACTTTTAATCCTTCTAGTTCGATAATTTATTTATATACTACGGCAAATCTATAGATTAATAGTAGTTTGACTATAAGATTTGCATAGATTTTTGAAAATGGTCAAGATTTACGGACAAGCAACAGAAAATCAAACTATCCACACCATGCCTGTCCCTTCCAGGTATGTGCATCGCTGGTGAAGCGTGAACATCCAGCGATTGACTCGCGATCGATAGCAATTTTTTGCGTAAGTCCTACTTATGTAATATTCGTCAAAAAATTTCCCAAGAATGTATTAAAAAATACAGTACTTCAGGCAATAATCAGGTTTTTAGGTATTTATCGAACAGAATTCAGGAGTCAGAATGGGCTAAACGCCCTGCACCGCTAACAGCATGAATGTTCTTGAGCAAACAATTTCTGGGGATAGGATAAGCGGGTTGCCTTACCTGTACGGGTATGATTCACCACCATATCTTTTTCAAACTTACCAGAACAGACCCTCAAAAAAGCAATGCGATCGCACTTTTGAAAGTACGATTAGTATCAAACAAGATTCCCAACTTATCTAAATAAGTTGGGAATCTGAGCTTTTCATGACTCAATCTCTAATTAGATGCTCCCCACTTTCACGAAGAAACAGCTTTCAAATGTGAGGTGTGAGATAAGTAGTTCGAGTCAATCACCCGATTACGCCCAGAAGTTTTAGCCTGTAACAAACATTGATCGGCACGATGCAGCAGACTTTCTCCTTGCTCATCATCCTCAGATCGCAGAGAAGCTGTACCCAGACTAATGGTGATATTAATTGTCAGTTTATTGTTGAGTGCAAATGGTTCGTCGCTGACTATGCGATTGAGACGACGGGCTACTGATAGTGCTTCATCATCGCTAGTGTTAGCCAGAAGAATTACAAATTCTTCGCCACCATAGCGGAATGCTGTGTCTTGACAGCGCAGATTGTGGCGCAAACGCTGACATAGTATTTGCAAAATGCGATCGCCTGCTAAATGCCCGTGAGTATCGTTAACTTTCTTAAAATGATCTACATCCAGAATAATCAAACTCAGAGAAGTTTTTTGAGTCCTAGCTCTTTTAATTTGTCTGGGTAAGTCCCATTCTAAAGCACGACGATTATTTAATTCTGTCAACGAATCGGCTAAGGCGATCGCAGATAACATATCATTTGTCCGAATCAAATCTCGGTATTTTTGCGCTTTCCGCAAGCCAACAGTCAATTGAGCAAGTATTAAGCCATGATTAGCAGTCAATTCTGCCAAACTATGGTCTGTTTTTTCTTCAATCAGATGCCAAATATAAGCATCGGCTCCTTGCTTTAATGCCGCAGCACTCATCTCCAATTCTCTATGCCAACCCTTATTTCTATCAGCTAACTGCTGGAAACGATCCTCAAAGAGAATACAGTATATCCACGATAGTTTTGTCTGGTCTTTCAACCAAGCGCACAGTTCCATGCTGCCATCTAGGCTAGCCTGTACAAGTATTATATCGGGGGCTGTTGTTTGAATCCGCGATACTGCCTGATTCAAATTGTCCATAACTTCTACACTAAAAGCGGTCGCATAACGGATCTGATCTGGAAGTGTGGCGATAAAGTTATTTTTTCCAAAGACCAGAATAGAAATATTCATTGCTTTATTTTTTGTCCTATTTAAATTTTAAAGAATTAGATTGAGTAACTTAATGCTTTGCTTTTGCCTAATACTAAATATGATGTTTTAGGCTGAGTTATTTTTTTGTTATATATTTTTTAAAACGCCAAAATTACACTATTTTTCCAAGTTAAATCTCCTTTTTCGGCTTTAGATTTACTACTACATTGTCTGAAATATCCCCTTCTGACAACTAATGTCTTCTTTACACTTTGTTTTTCAAACAGTAAAAATACTGAATATTATATGGATGTATAAAAATGATTGCTATAGTTTCTTAAGTGCTATTTTCTGATGAAATTACCCAAATAAATAGCTTCTAAGAACCGTCGGATTTGGCAGCTAAATTTCTTTTCAAGTAGAAAAATAAAGAAAATATAAAGTTTGTTCATCCAATTATAAAAACCCAAATTTTATCGTTGAATTAAAAATGTTCTTTCCCATAGAACATTCAAGCCTTTCTCTTTGCTAACCAGGCTTTTATCAAGTATCAGGGTAGGAGTGGAATTGCAAAAAATAATGCACATTAAATAGACAGCAAAACTCCCTCCTACTATGGGCAGTAGATTTCTGTCACTAACATACACTACAATTGCAGAGCGGATTTCTATGGTAAAAGATTCACAATTTAAGTGAAATGTGAATCTTTGATTCACAAGGTTTTGGTAGGAGAAAGAAAATGTCTTTGCCTACGCTTTATAACTGTTTATTTGTTTAGTTAATTCACATCTTGTTTTGTTTGCTGCAACACATAGATTGAGAAAAAAAGATAAATAAAAAAGTTGATGTCAAAATTTGCCCCGAATGTGCGGAAATTAGTTAGATTCCGCGCGTAGAAGGGTAGAAAAAATGTAATTTTTTTAGCGTTGCCTGAGATATTAAAATCTAAACTTCTGTGACAAGCTAGAACCGATCAGTAACCTTCAACTGTGTAACCAGCAGCAACAATTACCTGTTTGATTGACTCCTCTGAAGCTGCGGATTCTACTATGACAGTTTTAGCGTTAACATCTATATCCACTTTGGCATCGGGTTCCATAACGTGTATAGACTCAGTAATTGTATCTGCACATCCCTCACAAGCAATATTTGATACCTTCAGTTTTAGTGCCATTTGTTACCCCAGTATGGAAAATTTAAATTATTTCTTAAGGATTAATATTAACCATTAAAACCCAATTATGCATCCCACTAGAGTTAGATAACGGTATAAAAGCGTCCTAATCTCTGCATTTTGCTTACCGACTGGCACAATTTGCTGGCAGTAATATGAAACAAAATGCAAGAATATATAAAGCTATTGATGAAAATACACTTACCCAGTGCCGCTGCGCCCAAGCCTAAAGTTAAAAACACCTATGTCTTCAAATCCCCAGTACCTAAGCGGTAACGAAATTCGCAACATATTTCTCGACTTCTTTGCTAAACGGGAACACCAAATTCTTCCAAGTGCCTCCCTCGTGCCAGAAGACCCAACCGTGCTGCTGACGATCGCGGGGATGCTACCATTTAAGCCGATATTCTTAGGGCAACGGACACCAGAATTTAAGCGGGCCACGACTTCGCAAAAGTGTATCCGTACCAACGATATCGAAAATGTCGGACGCACCAAACGGCATCATACATTTTTTGAGATGCTGGGTAATTTCAGCTTTGGTGATTATTTTAAAGAACAAGCGATCGCTTGGGGTTGGGAAATCTCTACACAAGTCTTTGGCTTTTCCCCCCAAAATCTGGTTGTCAGCGTTTTTAAAGATGATGATGAAGCTTTTGGAATTTGGCGCGATCAAATCGGTGTACCGATAGCGAGAATTAAACGCTTGGGCGAAGATGATAACTTTTGGGTATCTGGCCCCACTGGCCCTTGTGGCCCTTGTTCCGAAATTTATTATGACTTTCACCCAGAACGCGGTGACGAAAATATAGATTTAGAAGATGATTCCCGGTTCATCGAGTTTTACAACCTCGTGTTCATGCAATATAACCGAGATGCTTCCGGGAATTTAACGCCACTGCAAAACAAGAACATTGACACCGGCATGGGTTTGGATAGAATGGCGCAAATTCTCCAAAAAGTGCCCAATAATTACGAAACTGACCTGATTTTCCCAATTATCCAAACAGCAGGACAAATTGCTGGTGTTGATTACCACAGCAGTGATGAAAAAACCAAAACTTCCCTAAAAGTCATTGGCGATCATATTCGCGCTGTCATCCACATGATTGCTGATGAAATTCGCGCTTCCAATGTCGGGCGCGGTTATGTGCTGCGGCGATTAATTCGGCGGGTGGTGCGTCATGGACGATTAATTGGCATTTCTAGCGAATTTACTACCCAAGTTGCTGAAACTGCGATCGCACTTTCCGAATCAGCTTACCCTAATGTACGCCAACGGGAAGCAGCAATTAAAGCTGAGTTGCAACGGGAAGAATCCAATTTCCTCACAACTCTGGATAGAGGTGAAAAACTGTTGGAAGAGACTATCGCTGAGGTATTTTATTCATTACAACATGATCTATCATCTCCATATTCTCCAACAGACCCAAAAATTTCTGGTCTGGATGCCTTTACTCTCTATGATACCTATGGCTTCCCTTTAGAACTAACGCAGGAAATTGCAGGAGAAGCGGGGCTAGGGGTTGATGTTGAGGGATTCAATACGGAAATGGAAAAACAAAGAACCCGCGCCAAAGCAGCACACGAAACCATCGATTTAACTGTGCAAGGTTCCCTTGACAAATTAGCAGAACACATCCAAGTCACCGAATTTTTAGGCTACACCCAACCGACGGCGACGGCGAAAGTCGAAGCGATTTTGGTAGAAGGTGTATCTCAAGAAGAAGTATCAGCAAATGAATTAGCTGTTACCGAAGCAATGACAACAATACAAATTATCCTTGACAAAACGCCATTTTATGCTGAATCTGGGGGACAAATCGGCGATCGCGGTTATATCTCTGGTGATGGTATCGTAGTTCGGGTAGAAGACGTTAAAAAAGAATCTGATTTCTTTGTTCACTTTGGACGCATCGAACGCGGTACACTGCGCGTAGGCGATAATGTTACAGCCCAAATTGATCCAGCTTGTCGCCGTCGCGCCCAAGCTAACCATACCGCAACGCACCTGTTGCAAGCGGCGTTGAAGAAAATTGTTGATGATAGCATCTCGCAAGCAGGTTCCCTGGTTTCCTTTGACAGATTGCGCTTTGACTTCAACTGTCCCCGCGCCTTGACAGCAGAGGAAGTTCAACAAATTGAGGAACAGGTGAACACTTGGATTGCCCAAGCACATGCTGCAAAAGTGGAAGTATTACCTTTAGCAGAAGCGAAAGCTAGGGGTGCTGTTGCCATGTTCGGGGAAAAATACGGCGACGAAGTGCGGGTAATTGACTTCCCTAGCGTATCAATGGAATTATGTGGTGGAACTCATGTGAGTAATACTGCTGAAATTGGCGTATTCAAGATTATCTCGGAAGCTGGTGTGGCTTCTGGGGTGCGGCGGATTGAAGCTGTTTCGGGGCCAGCAATCCTAGATTATCTCAACCTGCGGGATAAAGTAGTTAAAGATTTGAGCGATCGCTTTAAAGTTAAACCCGAAGAATTACCAGATAGAATCACAAGTCTGCAAAGCGAACTGAGAAATAGCCAGAAAGAATTAGAAACCTTGAAGGTACAATTAGCGATCGCTAAATCAGACAGCTTGCTACAAACAGCAGAAATCGTAGGCGAACATAAAATTATTGTCGCCCAATTAGAAGACGTTGATCCAGAATCATTGAAAACCGCAGCCGAACGCTTATTGCAAAAAATCGGTAACGGTGCGGTGGTGCTGGGTTCAGTTCCCGAAGAGGGGAAAGTTAGTATAGTTGCAGCTTTTAGTCCAGAAGTGAACAAAAAAGGTTTACAAGCTGGTAAATTTGTAGGTGCGATCGCTAAAATCTGCGGCGGCGGCGGCGGTGGAAGACCGAACTTAGCCCAAGCCGGCGGACGCGATGCGAGTAAATTACCAGATGCGTTGGAACAAGCAGAAAGTGATTTAAAATCCGCCTTGGGTTAACCATCTTCCTCAACCCGGTTTGGTTAAGATTCTTCCCTTAAAAAGCTACAGTGTACACACATATTTGTACAAAACCAAAATCTTTGTATATCCTTCTAAATTCCCCTTAAAAAGGATGAAAAAAGGGAAAGGGGAAAGGGAACCCCATGCTTAAAAGCTCTTGTTTCAAATATGGACGCTGATTTTTATTGCACTACGTGTCGCTAAAAATCTTCTTTTAATATTTTCCATATTTAAAAATAGGGGCTTTATACCGTGTGGGAAAAGTTTTATCTTTAATTCCTTTACCCCTTCCCCCCGCCCCTTATCCCCAGCTACGGTGTACACACAAGTTGAAAAAAGATCAATTTCCCATTGTTCTTTCGTTTATCTCGTTCCTATGCTCTGCATAGGAATGCCTGTTTAGAGGCTCTGCCTCTAGTCAAATATTGAGTCAGAGACTCAATGAATGCATTCCCA
>NZ_JAWJTF010000230.1:0-3447 GCF_048836525.1 Nostoc sp. CALU 546 | reverse complement strand
ATGCCCAATCTCTAATCCATTTACCTTGTAGGTTGTATTGTGGTTAGTCTGACCCTGTTAGAACCGCAACAGAAAACGCCCCTCCAGCAGTGGTGCTTTGAGAACTCCTCCATAATTCGGATTGGTCGAGCGGCAGATAATCACGTTGTTTTAACTGATAGTTTAGTT
The DNA here is from genome assembly GCF_048836525.1 of Nostoc sp. CALU 546. Taxonomy (NCBI): domain Bacteria; kingdom Bacillati; phylum Cyanobacteriota; class Cyanophyceae; order Nostocales; family Nostocaceae; genus Nostoc; species Nostoc sp. CALU 546. The sequence continues at coordinate 3,279 of NZ_JAWJTF010000230.1, read as the reverse complement.
TCGCGGCATCATCTAGAACTTAGACAAGTCGATTCTCCCGGCAATGACGGTGGTTGGCGGCTGATTAGTCAAGGTACAAATGGGACTTTCCTCAACGGTATCCTTGTAATTCAGAGTCCGTTACCAGATAATTCCCTTTTGCAACTTGCACAGGGAGGCCCAATACTGCAATTCCAACTTCAGGATGTAACAGTACTGGAAACTGGTTTGCGATCGCAACAACAAATGCAAGGCACAGAAGAAAATGCTGCTGCAACACTCTACTCAGCCCAAGGTATAGCAAATTCATCCTACATTTGCACCCACGAAGGCAACTCCCCAAACAATCTGTTTTGCATCCACTGCGGTCAACCTTTGTTAGTGCAACAGAGGATTCGCCATTATCAGGTGTTGCAAACTCTTGGGCAAGGAGGTATGGGTACTACTTATCTCGCTTGGGATGCGGCTGGTCTGATTGCGGGTATGCCACAACTTCTGGTGTTGAAGCAAATGAATGCTGATATGCTAAGAATTGCCAAAGCTCAAGAATTATTTGAGCGAGAGGCCTACACTCTCAAATCCCTTAACCATCCTGGAATTCCCAAGTATTACGATTTCTTTGTAGAAGGCGGAAAAAAATACTTGGCAATGGAATTAATCCACGGTCAAGATTTAGAGAAACGTGTCTATACTAATGGCCCAGTGACACCAAGCCAAGCGATCGCTTGGATGATCCAAACCTGCGACATCTTAGACTATCTTCATAGCCAAAGCCCTCCACTGATTCACCGCGATATTAAACCCGCCAACTTAATGGTGCGAAGTGCAGTAAATCGCATAGTGGTGCTGGATTTTGGCGCAGTTAAGGAAATTGGCACAGCGCCCGGTACTCGAATTGGTGCAGAAGGTTACTGCGCTCCTGAACAAGAACGAGGACAACCTTTAACTCAATCTGATTTGTATGCAATTGGGCCAACACTGATTTTTCTGCTCACAGGGGAAAACCCTTTCAAGTATTATCGCCAAAGAGGGCGAAACTTCAGGTTTGATGTGGCAAAAGTTCCCACCATTAGTTCCCAATTAAGAGATGTGATTGATCGCGCTACAGAACCATTGCCACGCGATCGCTATCAAACTGCCAAAGAATTAGCTGCGGCTTTAGCTGCCTGCAAAGTTTAGAGAGTGGGGAGTAAGGGAGTGGTGAATATTAAAAATTCCTATTTCCCTATTCCCTATTCCCTACTCCTCATCCCAAGTTTCTACAGCTAGCAATTCACTAACTGGGTCTTGCATACTAAAGCCAAAGTCCAGCAGTTCCTGTTTCCAGTGCTGCCATTCATTACCATATAGCAAAGCGATTTTCCAGATGCTATCGCTTGGCTTAATAATGTTCGATTCTATGAGTGATTGCACGTTGCGCTGCAATTTCACCATTGGGTGAATCACTTTCTGAGTCATAACCTCGATTGAATTCAGATTTTGTTGGTAAATGCTTAATTAAAACTGCTTTCCATTCTGCAATTGTTGCCGGCCCGTAGAGTGGTGTAATTTGGTAAAGCTAGTCTTAACTTTCTAACTATACCATAACAAACTCTACTAAGTTACTGGTAAATTCGGTTTTGTACGGTAATTACCACCACAAAAGTCCAATTCCACCAGTAGTCCTTAAACTTTTTGCAGAAACTAGGCAAAGGTTGAGAGGAAAGGGTTAAGGGATGAAGGGTTAAGGGGTGTTTCTGTTTCCCCTTTTCCCTTTAATCTTTCCCTGTCTTCTTTTTCCTCTTTACCTTTAGCCTTTTTCCACAAGATTACAACACTACCTTTTGTAAGAGATATATTCTGGACACTGAGCAGAATCATTATTCGTCTGTGAAGTTTCACTAAGTAGTGTGACTAAGGACGACTGGGAAAATTCTATTTGTTTTAATCACAAAAAATGTGTGTCCTTGTTGAACAACCTATATGACAAGGGCTGGTTTGAAAGTTTTTGACTTATGGACAAGTTTGCAATTGAGTAGAAATAGCTACTGCTTGTGTTTATTTAAACGTTATTTAGGATATCGCAAACATCTGTCATTAGGTAGAATCATCGCAAATCTTTATATAAGTTTAATGTTTTGCTCAGAGAAGAAGACCTGGAGGGTTAGCTCTGTCTAGATGCGGGAGAGGATTTTGCTTTGAAGTAGGGGAGCGATGCCTAAGGCGGGCGGTAAACTACGCATAGCAAAATGTCGGTGCAGCATGGGTTTAGCATAAAGTCCTCTTGTCTTCAGAGTCAGCATTTGAAGTTTGTGTAAAAAATTTTTAGCGAGGATGTTAGTTTCTGTTGAGCAGGTGGGTATCCTCAAAACGAAGACTTGCTAGCACTAAGTAATGAATTAGTAACTATTAATACATGGTTGACTCATGTAGAGACTTTATCAAACCTAGTTTAGATACATTTACCTTATTTTTAATATGAACTCTGAGCCTGCTGTTGGTGATATATATTTGCAATATATTCAAAAATTACTGCCAGCTATTAACGCTGATATATTATCAAAAATTACTGGAATTTTGTCACAGACTTCTTGGGATACTCCTAATTCTTCAGATGATTGGAATAACCTAGCAGTGGTAGCTTTGAGCGAGGCAGAACTGTGTGTTGATAATCTAGTTCTGCGCTCAGTCTATCTTGAAATGGCTTTTGAAGCATTGAATAGTGGTTTAAATTTAGATGGACATCCACTGTGTACTGCTCATCTTGCTTTAATTTATAGCATGATTGGAGAAAAACAAAAAGCCATAGAAATAGCACTTAATACTTTTATTAATACACTCCAACCTGCTTATACAAGTTACGAAAATAACTTTCATTGTTTAATATATATATCCACTGAAAATCACAACTTTTCCGCTCATGTTCGCGAATGCTTTGAGGGGATTTTCTTAGCTGATAATGGTTATGAAAAAACAATCTTATTATTAATTGAAATAATATGTCGTTCGCAGTTAGTTTTTTACACCGCTGTGAGTCGCCGTTTTTTACATTTAGCTTCTCAAGTTTTACCAAATTCAGTTCATATTGGTCTAAAACTAGGAATATCTAGTTTAATGACTGGAGAACTGGAAGGAATTTTATATTTACATCAAGCTAGAAAATTAGCGCCAAATTATGCCCCTGTTCTTCAAGCACTCTACTTAGCTTACCGAGATTTAAACCAGATAAAAGTCTCCGATTACTGGCAGGAAGTCTCTCAGAAATTTTATAAGCTAAACTGCTCATCTTTAGAGTGGCACTGGACACAATTACCAAGCAAT
>NZ_JAWJTF010000183.1:0-7210 GCF_048836525.1 Nostoc sp. CALU 546 | reverse complement strand
GATCGCGCCACTTGAATATGCGCTTCATCCTCTTCTACAGCTAAAATCTTAGATGGCTGACCTTCTCCCAAATAAGACACCACCAAATTCGCCGCCTCCAAACCAGTAACATAAGCCTTTTCTTGTGACCAGGAACCATGACGGTTTACAATCCAATCCCCACTCATAAACACATTTTCAAAACTTGTCTTAGCAGGTAACATATAACGATAGCTACCAGGTGCAAAGTGAGTTACCGCTTGAGATAACCGAATTACACTGCTATCAATGATCTTTGCCTCTCGAAACGCTGGTACACAAGTTGCTAAATAACCCTGAACTATTGGTAAAATTTCCTCATCACTCAAACTGAGAAACTGATTCGCGTGATAAAAATCAGCTTCAATCACCGTTCCCGGCTCATTTTGATATTCATCATGTAGAGCATTCAAATCAAAAAACGTCCAACCTGTAGTTGCGTCGAACCCAAAACAAGCATTAGAAGGACGAGGAATATCAATTTTGCGGTCAAACCATAGCCGCGTTGCTAAAACATCAATTGCTCCTAAATTGCTCAAATTACGGAATTCTTCACGGCTTTGTAAACTAGGGCTAGTTGAGACAATTTTCTTCATCCCCGTGATCCCAACTGCAAAAACCACGGCATCTGCTTCAATTATTTCATCACCACAAACCACACCCTTAACTTGATTACTATCAACAATTAAGTCTGTAACTCGCCGCTTAGGTAACACTCGCGCACCGGCTTTTTCGATTCGTTCCACCCAAGGACGAAATATCTTTTCTCCAACAGTTCCCCGACACCAAACTACATCAAAATCTGGTTGATGAGCCAGAATAAAAAAGTAAAGCATCCCTAAAGTTGCTGCGGCTGAACACTGTTCGCCAGGAGCAAACAAACCCACTAATAACATTGGCTCAAAAGCCTCGCGGTAAAGCCGTGCAGAAACGTTGAAGTCTTTGAACAACTCACGGGCAGTTACAAAATCATAGCGTCGCCAAGCTGCATCAGAATTGTCAAAATCAACGACAGCATAAAGTAAAGGCAGGGCACTGAGACGGTCAATTAGTGGCAGCCGCTTAAACTGAGTGTAGAGAAAAGTTCCCAGTGGCGAGGGGAGTCGCGGTAAGTCTTGAAAAATCGGTGATTCAACTTCCAAACCTGCTGGCGAATATTGCGAAGAACGAGTCCAAGTAGTAAAAGGATTAATTCCTAATTCATTGATTAGGGAAAAAATATTTTTGTAAGGATACCAAAAGCCATGAATGCCCGCTTCAACAGATTTGCCGGCTGGTGTTTGCCAACCTGCCACCAATCCACCAGGATAGGGGCCTGCTTCTAGAAGTGTCACATCATAACCTTGTTTTGCCAAATGGTAGGTTGCTCCTAAACCAGCCCAACCAGCACCTATAACTACCACCCGTTTTTGTTGTGACCCTTCTACCATCACAGCCTCCAATTGTTGCAGTCCATCAACTAATGTATACGAACTTGTGTTCTGATCAGGCAATAGGTTGTTATTACAGCGATTTTCATTTTGATGCAATAGGCGCTTTGAGCGCACATCTGTGCGCCCATACCATATCCCATTGAACTTAAAATAGCTATAGACTTTGAAAAAGGCTCAAGGCAAGCGGTTGAGTAAAAATCCCTTGCGGTTAATGCTGAGTTGAGAGTATAACAGAAAACAGACTTAACTATTCATGAGGAATAATCATAATGAGTCAATTAGCAGATGTAAAATTTAGTCTGAATGACTTTGAATTACGAGATGGCATTTATTTTCCTAGCGACTATGAACAGTTGAATAATACTCAACATAAAAAAACATGGGACGCAATCGGGAAAACGTATTATGGTTCCCAAAAAATTGAAAAGATTGCAGATACATCGCCCATTAAACAAGATTACACTCTGCTTACTGGCACGCCTGGAGGTACTTGGAATAAATTTCCATTGAATAAATCTGTTGGCTCTATTCTAGAGATTGGTTCTGGTTATGGTCGCGCACCATTACATCTCTCGAAAGCGAAAAATCTGAGATGTGAGAAATATTACGGAATTGATATTTCTGAACCTTTATTACGGCGGTTAATCAAGGTCAAACAAGAATATAATTTTTTCCCAGAAGCTGAATTTAACTTGATTTGTACTTCTGCTGAAATATTGCCTTTAGAAGATAATTCTATAGATTTGGTAATTTCTAACTGCGTTTTTATGCATATCCCAGATGCACAATTAAGAAAATTATTGGCTGATATATCTCGTGTGCTAAAGCCTGGTGGAATTTTTGTTTTTAATCATTCCTTTCACAACAAATCTTGTCCTTCTCATATTATTCATAATTTTGTGAGAAAGCTGAATCCATTTGTGAGAAATCCAGTTTATCTCAAGCAATATTCATCTGCTGAAATAGAGGAAATGTTAGCTACTGCTGGTCTAAAAATGAAGTGTCCACAATACATTGTCGAACCAACAGAAGAATATGCGATTTTGCCGGAAACCATCAAAGGAATACCAGTACCCTTTGCTAAAGCCATCAACAGAAGTCTGAAGCCATCGGGTAATTTAAAAGAAACTTTGGCTTATGGTTTCAGTGCCTACAGCAGTAAACTGGATTAATTAAAAAAGTCTCTTTTTTTCACAAGGAACTGAATACAAATAATCTACAAAAGCACAACAATGTTGTGCTTTTTTTACAACAAATTATCATTAACTTTGTTTTGTATTTTTGGATTAGAGTCTGATTGTTTAGTCTAAACTCCAGCCAGTTAGCAATAAATGAGTTCTTAGTGATATCTGGTAACCTCTTTACTATTAAAGATAGTTAAAAAAGTAGTGCACTTAAATTGACCAATAGATGGAAGACTACATATCTTTGCCCCACAAGCAAAATATGCTTGTAAAATATGCGGAATTTCCACATTATGTGATCTAGGACATTGTTGAGGCAATTCTAAAATAAATTCTGAATTTGGATAAACTAAAATACTTTGATGCATCAAGTTCTTTCGCTGAAAATAATTATAAGCACAACGAGCTTTTAAAGGACTTTGCGTTTTAAATGTTACACGCCCCAAAAAATATTGGTTTCCACTCCAGACAAGATAATTTCCTAGCCCTTTCCAGAGTAATAAAAGTGCTTGAATATTACGGTATTCTTTTGCTATACACGCACGCCCAAGTTCTACAGTTTCCTGAAGTATAGAATCAGGAATATCATTTATATTAAAATATTTAGCAGCACTAAAGCCCAAAGCTTGAGAAGCCATTCTATAAGATTGCATTCGGTAATTCCCAACAATTTTACCAGTTGGTTTAAAGATGAGTATCAAATGATGACAAACCATATCGAATTCATCTTGATCTCTCTGGGTAAGATTAGAAGCAGAATATTCCAAACCTAGTTCAATATTAAAAATTTCAAAGCGCAATCTAAAAACAGATTCTAATTCTTCTTTAGTAGAAGCAAGTCGGAGAATATATTTTTCGGTTTCAATTACTGGAAAATCTTTGAGGAGACGGTCAGATATTAGTGGAAGTTTAATGTTCATCTTAGAATTTCTCATTAATAGATAATCATTACATGCTCACAATTTTTACTGCTTGTTTAGCATTGCATGAGGATACGTCATGATTTAGTTATTTAAGAATTATTTTATATATAGTTACTACGAAAAAGTAAAGACAAAAAACAAATGTTTTAGGACATAATTACAGGATTTATGTCTTAATAAAGACCGTATTTTCTAGATTCAATAATATTAAATACTAATTAGTAAATATTTCATCAAGATAATATGAAGTTGTATATGAAGTGACTCAGCTATTTATTTTTGATATAAGGATATGCGTCATCAATCACTAGGAGAGGGAAAAGTTACAACTGAAGGGTTGATACTCACCATGACGATGTTTTGACGGGTACAACTTCCACCCTGACACTTCCAATACGGTTGGCTTAAGATCCCCCAACCCATTTTTTTAATGGGGTTAGGGGATTTTCAAAACATAAAAACGTTAACCGAACCGTATTGATACTCGATCGAACGCGAATCTTATTTAAAATTTGGATAGTTTTTGGGATTTCCTTCATTGATTGTTATGTGATTTACCAACTTTTACGAATATTTTGAAGCTAAAGTTGGTAAATTATGGATTAGTTGAGCTAATTCTTCCCCAGACAACTATGCCATTGGATTTATCGCCTCTTTGGATATCACTCAAAACTTCATTGCTTGCTACATTTATTACCTTCTTCTTGGGTATGGCTGCTGCCTACTGGATGCTGGGATATCGTGGCAAAGGTAAATCGTTGATTGAGGGTATCTTTATTGCGCCTCTGATTTTGCCTCCCACTGTTGTCGGCTTTTTGTTGCTGCTATTTTTTGGCAAAAATGGCCCTGTAGGGAAACTCATGCAGGCTTTTGATTTCACCATCGTCTTTACTTGGTATGGTGCAGCGATCGCAGCCACGGTAGTTTCTTTCCCTTTAATGTATAAAACTGCACTGGGAGCCTTTGAACAAATAGATGGTAATCTGCTGCGAGTAGCTAGAACCCTTGGCGCAACTGAAGCCACAATCTTTTGGCGCATCAGTTTACCCTTAGCGCTACCCGGCATTGTAGCTGCCACAATGCTCGCTTTTGCCCGTGCTTTGGGAGAATTTGGTGCGACATTGATGCTGGCTGGTAACATTCCCGGACAAACACAGACAATCCCAATGGCGATTTATTTTGCTGTGGAAGCGGGAGCGATGAATGAAGCGTGGTTTTGGGCGATCGCTATTATGGTAATTTCCCTGTCTGGAATTATTGGGGTTAACTTCTGGCAAGAATTGAGGGAGAAGGCTGTATCTCCGTCAGGGGGAGGGGTGCAGGTGGCGAGAAATTCTCTACACTCCGCACTCTAACTTTGAATCTGGTGGATTATTTATCAACATTGAAAAAATCCTTCCTAGCTTTCATTTAAAAGTTGCTTTCAACACTGATGAGCAACCCTTGGGATTGTTAGGGGGTTCTGGAGCAGGTAAGAGCATGATTTTGCGCTGCCTTGCGGGAATAGAAACACCTACAACCGGGCGCATAGTTTTAAATGACAGAGTTCTGTTTGACTCAGAAAAAGGAATTAATTTACCCAGCCGCGATCGCCGCATCGGTTTTTTAGTGCAGAATTATGCCCTCTTTCCGCACATGAGTGTGGCGCAGAATATTGCTTTTGGCTTGCCCAAAAACCTATCTGCTGGAAGTATTAGAGTGCAGGTAGAGGAGCAACTAATAGCGATGCAGTTGCAAGGATTAGGCGATCGCTATCCGCACCAACTTTCTGGGGGTCAACAACAACGAGTAGCTTTGGCAAGAGCATTGGCAAGCCAACCGGAAGCATTACTTTTAGATGAGCCGTTTTCGGCACTTGATACCCATTTACGTAGTCAATTAGAGCAGCAAATGACAGAAACTCTAGCTGGCTACCAAGGTGTGACTCTATTTGTCACCCATAATATGGAAGAAGCTTATCGGATTTGCCCGAATCTGTTGGTACTGGAGCATGGTAGAGCGGTTCATTATGGTAGCAAACATGATATTTTCCAGCATCCTGCTACTGTCAGTGTCGCCCAACTAACTGGATGCAAAAACTTCTCCCGTGCTGTTCTCCAGTCATCGCAACAGGTGGAAGCGACTGATTGGGGTTGTACTCTTCAAGTAATTGAACCAATCAAGAGCAAATTATCTCACATCGGCATTCGTGCCCATCAGTTCATTTTTACCAACGACTCATCACAGGAAAACACCTTTCCCTGCTGGGTAGTACGAACCAGTGAAACGCCTCATCGAATGACGTTGTTTCTCAAACTACATTCGCCTAGCAACAATTCTCAAGATTACCATCTGCAAGCTGAAGTCTTCAAAGAAAAATGGGTGACCATGAAAGACCAGCCTTTTCCTTGGTATGTGCGTTTAGATCCTCTGCGCTTGATTTTGATGGAGTGAACGCAGAGATATATGGGACGCGGGAAATTTTTTTAAAGAATATTACTTCAAGCGCCCAGACCCAAAGAGTCTGAGCGCTTGAATATTAGGTTGCAGAGAAACTTCTGCTAGTTAGGGGAATTATGCGGTCATCATTTGCATACTTCTGCAAGACTTTGCACACTTGCGACAAGCAGCAGCGCATTCCATCATTTTCATGTCATCGCTCATCATCTCACAGGCCATTGCAGTGCGATCGCACATTTCTGCACAAAGCATACAAGTACGTTCCATGAACTCAGAACCACTCATCATCATATTCATGCACATCATGCACATTTCAGAGCAATCACGCATCATGCTCATCATGCTCATCATGCCCTTGTCCATCTGCATACCACCTTTGGCCATGCAGTAAGTCATGGTTTCCATGCACATTTTGTGACAGTCCATACAAGCATCCATACAAGCTTGCATTTCGGTAGTCATGGTTTCAGTCATCATCATCATCATCATAGGAAATACCTCTTGATTTTTTGATGCACAAATAGTGTCCTTGGAAGGACTACTCATAACATTAGTCTTACTTTTTTAAAGAGTCAATGGGGTTTTTAATTCAGGTTTTATAAACCTACTATCCCGATATAATTACCGGAAAATCAAACTGAATCTACACTAGGTTAGTGTTGTTTTTTTGAGTATTGCTATGCATTAAGGATTAGAAACACGCATTTGAAAGTGGGGTTTTCTTAAGTAAGTCAACTTTCCATTGAGGATCAAAAGTTATGGTTAAATCTGGATCAAAAATAATGTCATTTTTTTTAACAAACGCCTAAACAAAGCATTTGTAAATTTATATTAATCCAGGGTTTATTAACTTATGCTAACTAGAAGATAGGCACACTTAAAAATTCGTAATTCCTAATAGGATTTTAGACCCTACATAAAATAAAGTTACCTCTGAGGGTAGGGGTAACAAACCCTATACTTGATTAAAAGAAATCAAGCTTACAACGCGGAATAAAAATCGGTTTTCTCCATACCCAATACCCAATACCAATTTTCAAGCTAGAGCATTTTCTAAATCAGCTTGCAAATCTTGCTTATGTTCAATTCCTACCGAAAGACGGACTAAATTATCCTTGATTCCCCGCTGAAGTCGTTCCACTTCTGGTAGAGAACCGTGAGTCATTTTGGTAGGATAGCAAAGTAGTGATTCCACACCACCCAAACTTTCAGC
>NZ_JAWJTF010000267.1:0-2865 GCF_048836525.1 Nostoc sp. CALU 546 | reverse complement strand
GGGGGGGGGAGGGGGGGGGGGAGGGGGGGGGTCTGGGCGCTGGACTTGCTTCACCACATTATTTTATAGAAAGAGGAATTACACAGCTACCCCCCACGCAAAATAAGAATAAAACAAGGGATTAAAGGGGGACGTGCCTAAAATTTCACCAATTTACCCCGCCAATCCCAGAAATCAGGCGCACGATTACGAAATTCTTCTAAAAATTCCTCTTTATTCAGCCAAAAAATTATGACCAATTCCCTACCAAATAGCGAATCTCTCCCTAAATTCAACTGCTTCATCTCTTGTTTAAGGCGTGATGTCGGCAGTTGGTCAATTCCAAACGCCATTATCAATTTGCGTTTAGTTGGAGAATTATGCAGCCCAGTTTCATCTAAACTGTAGAGAAAATTATAGAGTGAGTTATCACTGTAAAAAAAGTTTTGAGGCTCATTAAAAGTATGATACCCATCTGATAAAAGTAACTTTATTTCTTCAACTACTGGATGCTGTGGCCCACTCTCCGGTGCAATAGCAAAAATTGTCGTTGTTCCACTAGATAATTCTAAGAAACTAACTAATTTTTTTAGCTCTGTTGCGTCATTTGCACTTATGGAATAAGTGTTATCTTCGTTAGAAGCCATTTTTATTAATGAATAATTGCTGATTGCGAGAGAAAACAACTATTAAATTTTTGGAGCGTTAGCAACTTGCCAACGTTGTAAATCTTCCAATAAAATAGGGTTTACATCAAACCAGGATTTTTTACTGTGATTGTAATAGCCTAATACAAATTTGTTTTGCAAAAGCTCATCACAAATCACAAACTGACCTTTGTTAGGCAAACTATGGGTGTTAGTAGTTAAGCAACCTGTGCGGTGAACTTTATCTAGTTCGGGGAAATGGTAATCACTCAAATTATATTCTCTGCGTACTTCTTGCACAGCCTCTTTAGCAACATCTAAGTCTACATATATCAAATCTAGCCTTAAAGAAACTTCACAAGCTGTACGAGCCAGTCGCACCAAATCACGCATCACACCGCCACTTTTTTCAGAAATTAGTTCTAGCGCATCTGGATTAAATAAACCTTTATAAGCAACACCCAAACTTGCTAAACGCTTATGAATTACACTATTAAGAATATCTCTACCAAGTTGATTAGGGATTGTAGTAGGACATAAATTTTCATCACACTCAAATACTGGTGGATTCGTTAAATCTAAGCATTTTTGAAAGCTTTCCATTGGTTGACGAAAGCTTGGAGAATATCTGAGCGAAATCGGAATCGCATATATAATATGGCAACTTAGCTGAGTCAGCAGTGGACTAGCGAACATTTCCAAGGCTGTAACTTGATCGTGTCGGTCAAGACCATCTACAATCACCAGTAACTTCTGCTTGTTTCTTTTTTCGGCAGCTTCTATGATGGCATTAACTCGCTCAATTATTTTACTAAGCTGCGGACGAATATTAAGAGTTGTAGTAACTTTGCGAGTTAAACCTTGTTTAAGAATTAGACCTAGTTTTTTGAGAATTTCTGGAAGTTCAAGACCCGTATTTTCAGCATCTTCATCTTGATAAACTACAGTTTTGAGACTTTCGAGTAAATCATTTAATAAATCGTCTTTTAAACCCCACTCTCGTTGAATAACTTTTTCAAAAATTTTAATTCCAATTAAGACTACAACTTCAGCATAGCCAATGTTGTACTGGTCGAGAGCAGTTACAGTATCAATCCAAATTACTGTATACTTACTGTTCAAATGTTGTTCTAATCGCCGCAATTCTGTAGTTTTGCCACCACCCCTGTGACCTGCTAATAAAAATTTAGCTGGGTCGTCTTCCATATCCAAGAAAGTGATTAAATTCTCTACAGGACTGTTGGCTCGCTGGACATAAAAATTTTTCAGTTCTTCAGGCGTAGTAAGTGGTTCCTCTGGCTTAAAAAGCTGATAAGCAGGCTTCCAAAAACTGGTATTACTCATGGTGACAAATTTTAGCTGACCTCAAACGGTGTTTTGACTTACACTCGTTTATCTCAGTATAACTGGGTAATTTCCTGCTGTAGATTCCTAGAATCGAAAAACTTTATACTATAGTCCGAAATAATACTCTATGCCACTTTGATTGCACACTAAAAATTGATGTGCGATCGCTCGGTTTTACATAACTTGATTAGCCGCGTAGATGCATTGACGTAAAGCAGCTTCCCGTTCGCGTAGCGTCTCCAAAGAATAAGGGTAGCGATCGTTGCTAAATATTGTGTCTGTACAAAGATATAAACATTAATAATCCTTAATAGTATTAACTATTAAGGATTGTTAACATGAGCAAAAACTGCTCACAAACCTGATTGTTCCTTAAAAATCATCGAGAAACTGACTAAGGCGACTGATTACGGGGTCAACCTCTTGAGGAGGGGTAGCAACAGTATAAGAAGTATTATTTACTACTTCTAATTGAGTTGGAGACGGAATGAATGATCGATCATTGACTATGAGCGCCAGTTGTGCAACTTGTTGAGAAAGTTGCAGTAGATGATGTTCCATCGCCTCCAAACGATTAGATCCCTTGGCAAAAAAACGTTCCTCAAGTCCAGCCACTTGACGTTGCAGTTCACCGATTTGTTGATCAGTCGGTGTTGTTGCTGCTGTTTGTGGAGCAGGTTGTACAGATTCCGGTACACATAAAGATTGCCACAAGGCTTCTTTACAGAGATCGCTGAAAGTCTTGTCTGGTTGTTTTTCCAAATAACTTTCTACTTGCGCTAACAAGCTTTCATCAGCAAGCTCTGGGTTGAACGTGACGGATTTAACTACCTTTTTTGACCATTGGAACATCAGTTTTATGCCCTAGCAGCGCGATTGGAGGATAATTGTG
>NZ_JAWJTF010000342.1:0-2023 GCF_048836525.1 Nostoc sp. CALU 546 | reverse complement strand
ATGTTTTAGGCTGAGTTATTTTTTTGTTATATATTTTTTAAAACGCCAAAATTACACTATTTTTCCAAGTTAAATCTCCTTTTTCGGCTTTAGATTTACTACTACATTGTCTGAAATATCCCCTTCTGACAACTAATGTCTTCTTTACACTTTGTTTTTCAAACAGTAAAAATACTGAATATTATATGGATGTATAAAAATGATTGCTATAGTTTCTTAAGTGCTATTTTCTGATGAAATTACCCAAATAAATAGCTTCTAAGAACCGTCGGATTTGGCAGCTAAATTTCTTTTCAAGTAGAAAAATAAAGAAAATATAAAGTTTGTTCATCCAATTATAAAAACCCAAATTTTATCGTTGAATTAAAAATGTTCTTTCCCATAGAACATTCAAGCCTTTCTCTTTGCTAACCAGGCTTTTATCAAGTATCAGGGTAGGAGTGGAATTGCAAAAAATAATGCACATTAAATAGACAGCAAAACTCCCTCCTACTATGGGCAGTAGATTTCTGTCACTAACATACACTACAATTGCAGAGCGGATTTCTATGGTAAAAGATTCACAATTTAAGTGAAATGTGAATCTTTGATTCACAAGGTTTTGGTAGGAGAAAGAAAATGTCTTTGCCTACGCTTTATAACTGTTTATTTGTTTAGTTAATTCACATCTTGTTTTGTTTGCTGCAACACATAGATTGAGAAAAAAAGATAAATAAAAAAGTTGATGTCAAAATTTGCCCCGAATGTGCGGAAATTAGTTAGATTCCGCGCGTAGAAGGGTAGAAAAAATGTAATTTTTTTAGCGTTGCCTGAGATATTAAAATCTAAACTTCTGTGACAAGCTAGAACCGATCAGTAACCTTCAACTGTGTAACCAGCAGCAACAATTACCTGTTTGATTGACTCCTCTGAAGCTGCGGATTCTACTATGACAGTTTTAGCGTTAACATCTATATCCACTTTGGCATCGGGTTCCATAACGTGTATAGACTCAGTAATTGTATCTGCACATCCCTCACAAGCAATATTTGATACCTTCAGTTTTAGTGCCATTTGTTACCCCAGTATGGAAAATTTAAATTATTTCTTAAGGATTAATATTAACCATTAAAACCCAATTATGCATCCCACTAGAGTTAGATAACGGTATAAAAGCGTCCTAATCTCTGCATTTTGCTTACCGACTGGCACAATTTGCTGGCAGTAATATGAAACAAAATGCAAGAATATATAAAGCTATTGATGAAAATACACTTACCCAGTGCCGCTGCGCCCAAGCCTAAAGTTAAAAACACCTATGTCTTCAAATCCCCAGTACCTAAGCGGTAACGAAATTCGCAACATATTTCTCGACTTCTTTGCTAAACGGGAACACCAAATTCTTCCAAGTGCCTCCCTCGTGCCAGAAGACCCAACCGTGCTGCTGACGATCGCGGGGATGCTACCATTTAAGCCGATATTCTTAGGGCAACGGACACCAGAATTTAAGCGGGCCACGACTTCGCAAAAGTGTATCCGTACCAACGATATCGAAAATGTCGGACGCACCAAACGGCATCATACATTTTTTGAGATGCTGGGTAATTTCAGCTTTGGTGATTATTTTAAAGAACAAGCGATCGCTTGGGGTTGGGAAATCTCTACACAAGTCTTTGGCTTTTCCCCCCAAAATCTGGTTGTCAGCGTTTTTAAAGATGATGATGAAGCTTTTGGAATTTGGCGCGATCAAATCGGTGTACCGATAGCGAGAATTAAACGCTTGGGCGAAGATGATAACTTTTGGGTATCTGGCCCCACTGGCCCTTGTGGCCCTTGTTCCGAAATTTATTATGACTTTCACCCAGAACGCGGTGACGAAAATATAGATTTAGAAGATGATTCCCGGTTCATCGAGTTTTACAACCTCGTGTTCATGCAATATAACCGAGATGCTTCCGGGAATTTAACGCCACTGCAAAACAAGAACATTGACACCGGCATGGGTTTGGATAGAATGGCGCAAATTCTCCAAAAAGTGCCCAAT
>NZ_JAWJTF010000383.1:0-1729 GCF_048836525.1 Nostoc sp. CALU 546 | reverse complement strand
TTGCCATTGGGTGTAAGGGGGAGCGCATCTAATACCACAAAAGTAGCAGGTATCATGTAACTTGGCAGCTTTTGTTGCAAATCAGGCAATAGCTGTGCTGCAATATCTTGATTATCTGTGACTAAATATGCAATCAAACGGCGATCGCCTTCAGGAGCATCGTGGACAATAATGATACATTCTCGCACATCTTTGTGTTGTGCGATCGCAGCGGCAATTTCTCCCAGTTCCACTCGAAAGCCACGAATTTTTACTTGGTCATCACGACGACCAAAATACTCAAGATTACCATCGCTGAGGTAACGCGCTAAGTCGCCTGTTTTATAAAGTTTTTTTCCTGGAATAAATGGGTGATCAATAAATCTTTCTTGATTTAATTCTGGACGATGTAAATATCCTTTGGCTAATCCATCTCCACCTGTATAAAGTTCACCAATAATTCCTGGTGGTGTTAATTGTAAATGTTTGTTCAACACATATACTAGAGTATTATCAATCGGGCGACCAATGGGAACACTATTTAAATTATCTGGTAATAAACTAGTATCGTAATAAGTAACATTAGCAGAAACTTCTGATGAGCCATAAAGATTGATCAGTTTGGCAAATGGCACTACTGTTTGGAAAGTTTGAACTAACTCCAAAGATAGTGCTTCTCCACTAGCTATCCAAAGTTTGAGTTGCGATAAATTTCTAGTAAGATGACTGTAAGTATCCAAAAGTAAGCGCAGCAGTGAGGGAACAAGTATAATTCGCGTCACTTTGTTATCTGCTAAAGTTTGAATAAATAGCTGCGGTTCTTTGACAGTTGCATTACTGATAATCACAGTAGCAATTCCCTGAAGCAAAGGAGCAAAAATTTCCCATACCGAATCTACAAAGCTAATAGCTGTCTTCTGACAACAAACTTCTCCTGGGGTAAAGGGATAGGTTTTCCACAGCCAGTGCAAGCCATTGACAGTACCGCGATGAGTGCCAAGAACACCTTTAGGAGTCCCAGTAGAGCCGGAAGTATAGATAATGTAAGCAAGACTCTCGGCTTTTGCAGTGTTAATGGGGTTTTCTAGACTTTCTTGAGCAATTTCGTGTTCGTGAATATCCAAGCAAATAATTTTAGCTGAAGATTCAGGTAGCTTTGTTAATATTTCTTGTTGAGTGATTAACACCGCAGCTTGGGAGTCAGAAAGCATGAAACTCAAGCGCTCTAGAGGATAATTAGGATCAAGAGGAATGTATGCACCGCCAGCTTTGAGAATAGCTAAAATTCCTACAACCATTTCTGGTGAGCGTTCTAGACATATCGCTACAAGGGTTTCTGTTGTGACACCCAGTTTTTGTAAATAATGAGCAAGTTGATTAACCCTTTGGTTGAGTTGACGATAAGATAATTGTTCAGACTGACTAATTAAGGCTAATGCATCAGGCGATCGCTTGACTTGTTCCTCAAAGAGTTGATGAATAGATGCATCGTGGGGATAATCTGCATGAGTCTGATTCCAGTCAAATAAAACTTGCGATCGCTCTTTTGCAGTTAATAATGATAATTCTGAAATAGGCTGCTCTTGATTATCAATAATATTTTCTAATAACGTCTGAAAATGTCTAATAAATTGAGTAATTGTAGCTGAATCAAAAATATCAGTGTTGTACTCTAAACACCCTGCCAATCCCTCTGGAGATTCAGACAACGACAGAAAAATATCTAGTTGAGCCGTACCACTATCGAACT
>NZ_JAWJTF010000274.1:0-2724 GCF_048836525.1 Nostoc sp. CALU 546 | reverse complement strand
ATTCGTGAGCAGGATAGCCGAGTGAAAATTGAAGCTTCGGGGAATGTGAATTTGGAAACGATTCGCGCTGTGGCGGAAACGGGTGTTGACTATATTTCGAGCAGTGCGCCGATTACTCAGTCAAAGTGGCTGGATTTGAGTATGAGGATTGTAATTTAAATAAAATGAGGCGGATCATCACTTGTGCGATCGCTTTAAACAACAGGTTTACTAATTCGTAGTCCCATGATCACTAAGTCCCGTTCAACACTATCAAGTTCGGCAATGTTAGGTAAATGTCCCCAGCGCTGAAAGCCAAACGTTTCAAAGAGTTTTAAACTGGGCTGATTGTGGGCAAAGATGAAGCAAACTAGGCTCTTTATACCTAAACTAGGACTTTCGTTAATTGCTTGTGCTAAGAGTTGCCGTCCCAAGCCACACCGATGAAAGCTAGGGGCTATGTAAATACTAATTTCGGCAGTCTTACTATAAGCGGGTCGCCCATAAAAGGATTGGAAACTAAGCCATCCAGCGATTACTCCATCTACTTCAATTACCCAAAGTGGCCGTTGTGAAGGCGATCGCCCCTTAAACCAAGCAAGGCGACTTTCCACTGATACTGGTTCTAAGTCAGCGGTTGCCATGCGGCTGGGAATTGCGGTGTTGTAAATTGCCACAATTGCAGGCAAGTCAGTTTCAGTCGCATGGCGAATAGTCATTGATACTGTCTCGGAAAAAATCTTCAGAAAATATTTAAAAATAATACAGTGTTAACAGTAGCAATTCTACGGATTCTATCGTGATTGTCACAGATACTTTACCAGGTAGGGGACTCGTACCTTACATCAGATAATTGCTAACTCTACTAGCAAGTATGCGATAGACCACTACGAAAGACACCACCGTTGCTATAACTAGAGGAAAATTCAAACGCACTACCTACTGTATTTTGTGTAACAGAGAGACTTTATAACTCCTTACTTTTAAATTCTAAGTTTTATTCCTAACGCATCGTTCAGCATTCATCCTAAAGAAATAGATAGTTCTATTATGTCAGGAAAAATCAAATCTTTTCTCTGAATATTTATATAGTATTTTTTTACTGTTGAGATAATTTGTTTTTTTAAAATTCAGTGTACATAAATATTGCAGCAACATTTTTACTATAAGCTTTTATCCTTTGAAAACGTATAAATCCTTTATTAGCAAGATTTACAGGCAATTCAATTATGTTTTTATACATATAGAATTTAGGTTTATGTCTAACACTAAATTATATTTTGCAGTCATATTTACAAAACTGATTTTAAGTTCGTATTAATCAGTACAAGTTTTATATATAACTCAAGATAGAGGTTGTCACCATTAATAAGTCCTTAAAATTAATCAATATAAATATAAGCATACACATAAGCATCAAATCTATAGATTAAAATTAAGTGAACCTGTTATGTCTATTAATTGTTTAAAAAATCAAGATAGTAATATTCCAAATATTGTCGAAATAGCGCTTTTTATAGATAAAATAAAAAATAGCATTTGGCTTTTTGGTATTCCATCTTGGCTTTTCGGGATAACCGATAGAAGTATAGCTGTATTTGCCGATGGTTCTTTATCTGCTATAGAAATATTTCAGCTATTTACAGCCTCTTTCTTTTTTATGAGTTGGCTATATTTAAAGCCAGAAGAAAGCTTCAATAGCAATGATTTAGACCCCACCCAATATCAAGAATATCTCGCTCGTACTCAAGCTAACAAGCTGCAAATAAGAAAGCTACACATGATTAGCCAGGAGTATATTTTACCTTTCCCCTATATTTGCCAAATTTATCATCTATTGAACTTAAAACATTTAGAAACAGTTCATAGATTTAGCCTTAATAATCTTAAAATTCTTAATATCAGCCAGTTTCAAACTACAAATGTTGGTGGTAAAATCACATTTCAAACGATATTAGATTCACCAGCTAATCCTTTGAGAATTTGGCGGCAGCCAACTGTGGATGTGGATTTAATATTACATACTCCCTACACTGTTGAACTGAGTATTCCAGTCTATAATCACAAAAGGATAATTGTGATATTTAATGCTTTCCCTTTAACTGACTCAGAACATCAGTTGTTTATAGATATTTATAGTGACTTAGAGTGGCCAAAGCCATTATTACAAATAATATTGCATTTTGCTTCTTGTTTGACACTTTTTGAAGATTTGCCGTACCTAAAAGCTTTAGCTGATAAAAATATAGAGCGTTTATTCAACTTAAGTAGGACTTCAAATCACGAGAGTGCGTTGCTGTTTAAAAGGTTTGTTGAGCTATATGGATCGAGTGGAGAAGGAACTAAATTACTTGAGGGAAGGGAAGAGAGTTAGGAGACGCGATTAATCGCGTCTGTACAGAAGTTAGGAGTTTAAAACTTCTAACTCCTAATTTTACTTAGTTAAGCGCGTGCTAGTAATGGGGCAGCTGCTAGTAAGGTTTTGGTATAAGGATGCTGAGGATTGGCAAAAATCTTTTTTGTAAGACCGAGTTCGACAATTTTACCGCCATTCATTACGGCAATACGATCGCACAAAAATCGAGCTAACCAAAGATCGTGAGTGATGAATAGATAAGTTAACTCAAACTCTTCTTTTAATTGCAACATCAAATCCAGCACTTGCGACTGCACACTGGCGTCTAACATACTCACGGGTTCATCACAGATTAAAAGTTTAGGGTGAGTAATCAAAGCACGAGCGAT
>NZ_JAWJTF010000210.1:0-4057 GCF_048836525.1 Nostoc sp. CALU 546 | reverse complement strand
AGGACACCGTGATGGAACCTGGCCTACGTTTAATCCAGTTGGGTCAAGTAGGAGTAATTTAATGAAATGGACCCTACTTGTCTGTTTAATTGAGATGGTAGCTGGATTTATGCCGTGCTGTAATAGGCTTTATACCTGGCTCTTGAGTTGAAAAGGTTTAACTGATTAACTTGCAGACTACTGTATATGAATCTAATCTACTGCAAGGGATCTGAACTATAGCCAAGAGTGATGAACTTTTAGTTAAGTCAACTCAAAACTTGATTACTCCCATTCAATAGTTCCAGGCGGCTTAGAGGTGATGTCATAAACCACCCGATTTACTCCTTTCACCTCATTCACAATCCGAGTGGAAATCACTTCCAAGACATCGTAAGGGACTCTTGCCCAATCAGCAGTCATGCCATCTTCACTGGTCACAATCCGCAAAACAATGGGGTAAGCGTAAGTGCGTTGATCCCCCATAACGCCAACACTACGAATTGGCAGCAATACAGCAAATGCTTGCCAGAAATCATGATACATACCGCGTTGGTTAATTTCTTGCCGGACAATCAAATCGGCATCACGCAAAATATTTAACCGCTCAGATGTGACTTCCCCCAAGATGCGAATTGCCAAACCAGGCCCAGGAAAAGGTTGCCGTTGGACAATTTCTTCTGGTAAACCAATGGAACGCCCAACTTTGCGGACTTCATCTTTAAATAGTTTCCGCAGTGGTTCTACCAATTTAAATCTTAGGTCTTTGGGTAAACCGCCAACATTGTGATGGCTCTTAATTTTCACCGCTACCCGCTCACCAGTTTGGGGATCAACGTTGGTGTCAGCAGATTCGATAACATCTGGATAAAGAGTCCCTTGAGCCAAATAGTCAAAGTGACCAAGGCGTTTGGATGTTTCCTCAAATACAGCAATAAATTCGTGTCCGATGCGGCGGCGTTTTTCTTCGGGATCTGTAATGTCAGCAACTCTAGCTAAAAAGCGATCGCGGGCATTAACATACTCTACAGGAATGTGAAACTGCTCTTGGAACAGCTTTACCAATCGCTCTGGCTCATACTTTCGCATAAAGCCTTGATCGATAAACACGCAAGTCAGTTGTTCACCAATGGCTTTATACAGCAAGAACGCCAGGGTAGAAGAATCCACTCCACCAGACAGCGCCAACAGCACTCGCTTCTCGCCAACTCTGGCGCGAATTTCTTGAATTGCTTCTTCCACAAAAGCCGCTGTTGTCCAAGTGGGTTCGCAATCGCAGATATGGTAGACAAAATTACGGATTAATGCTATTCCGCCAAGAGAATGCACCACCTCTGGATGGAACTGAACACCGTAAAGTTTCCTTTCGTGGTCAGCAATGGCAGCACAGGGAGTATTTTCTGTATGTGCCAGCAATTCAAACCCCGATGGCATTTGGATAACTGAGTCTCCGTGACTCATCCACATAGTGGTGCCATCTTCGACGTTGGTGAGCAAATCTGTGGGATCATCAATATATAATGATGCTTTGCCGTACTCACCTCGATCGGCCTTTGCCACTTCGCCACCGAGTTGGTTCACCATCAGCTGCATCCCATAGCAAACACCCAAAATGGGTATTCCCAAATTCCAGATTTCTGGGTCACAATGGGGAGCGTTATCACCATAAACCGAACTCGGCCCACCGGAGAGGATGATTCCCTTGGGATTGAGTTGGCGCAATTGTTCAGAAGTAGTGCGATAGGATAAAACTTCAGAGTATACTTGAGTCTCGCGGATGCGACGGGCAATCAACTCAGAATATTGAGAGCCGAAATCCAGAATTACAATCAATTGGCGATCAAGCCGCCCAAAATTTTCCAATGTTTGGGGCGCTTGTTCTGTTGGTAGAGTCACCGCTGTATTCATGACGGGAGTGTTATGTCTGTTAAGGATAGATGCTTTGTGGTCTATAGTGATGCTATTATTCAGCCTGGTTAGGCTGATAATGGTATAAAAGCCCTAGACAAACGCGAGGTTATGTGCGCTTGTCTAGTCCCGGAGTCGGAGATGGTATTAAAACGATAAACTTACCCTAGAGTGGTTACTTAAAAGATTATTTATTTGGATTGTTTACGATTATTCATAATAAATTAACATAATTTTCCCATCAACAGACGAGCAGTTTTACTCTTCACAATAATTTTGCGATCGCGATCAAAGAGGATAGAGCCACAGACTGTAGTTCCTGTCCCCTTTTGGCTATGGCTTTGGATGTATTCTTGGGAACGAACATCGATGGTTTCAGCGATCGCACTGTAAACTTGATTTACCCAATCACTGCCAGTTGCAGCATCTAGCGATTTTAGATATGTTAGTGCTGCTTCGGCGGTAGCACTATTAAACACAGCTTGGATATCTGGTAATTTTAAACCTGCGATCGCACAGTGCGCTGCTAAAATTTCCCGTCGTCCATCAGCCAAGTAGTGATGAGTGTGAAAAATCCCTCCTGCCAGTTTCATCAGTTTACCGTGATAGCCAAATAATAAGATTTCTTTCACACCCAGCACATCAGCTTCTACTAACATTGGGCCGAGCCAGTTAGCCGTTTTGACTAATTGTTCAGGATTAATCCCTAGTTTACGCGCTAAATCTAAGCCATTTTCGCCGATACAGAATATTAAACTCTCAAAACGACTGGCTTTATTTTGTAATTCCGCCCGAAAAACTGCAAGCTGATCTGGTGTACTTAAGGGTTGAGAAATGCCTGTTGTGCCTAAAAGCGAAAGTCCTTCAACCACACCAAAGGCAGAATTTGAAGTCCGAACAGCAAGCGATCGCCCTTCGGGTAGAATAATCGTCACCGTGATTTTTTCCCCAGGTGCTAACATCCGTTGCAAATTCTCTTGCAACAGCCTTTGAGCATAAGCATAAATGGCTGGCTTGTCATCAGCATTTAATTGCCTACCAATCCCTTCCCCACCTTTAATAATTACTGCATCATCACCCTGTTCTCGCCATTCCACCAATGCCCAAATCGGTGTATCTTTAGTCAAATCGAGATTATCACCGGGATCGCTGCGAGCGATCGCTAAAGCTGTACTATCAGATAGTCCTGCGACCTGTTCAATGGGGATTTCTGCGATTTGAGCGGGTTCAATTAAATCTACAGATGCTAAAGTTAGGGATTGGCGATTGTGTAACCAGTGTAAAGCTGCAACAGCAGCAGCGCAAGCAAAGACGGGAAGTGTGTATCCAGAACGGGACATTTTTTAAATTCAAAAGTCAAAATAATTCTTCAAACATAAAAACAGTTTCACATAGCAATTTAGACCCATCTCTAGCTTGCTTCCTTCAGGGTAAGGTAAACTTGAGCCGACACAGATTGCCCTCATATTCTTACCAAATAACCTCTCCACGTTCGGCTACAACGCCATATTAACCATCTCCTCATCTTGCCAGTAAACATATTTTTTGGTTGTCATAGGGTGAACGAACGACTTATGAACTTCTCCAAGTATGCCAACCATCTTATCAAACAGGGACAAACAGCATTTGATCTTAATTACATTGCCAATACTAAAAATTCAGGGTAAACAAAAGCCCCAAGCAATTATGATTGCTTGGGGCTTGTTGTAAGAATAAACCTGGCATCGAGCTATTTTTGCGTAGGGCTACCCCTAAACTATCGTTGCCGCAGCAGCGTTTCACCTCTGAGTTCGGGAAGGGTTCAGTGTGGTTCCACCGCGCAATAGACACCAGGAAAACCTGATGGGAATTAAAAATTAAAAATGTAAAATTAAAAATGACTTTTGAAATTTTACATTTCTAATACTTCAGAAACCCTGAAGACTGCAAGTAACGCGAAACCAAATGAGTTGTGAGGTCAAGCCCTCGGTCTGTTAGCACGGCTCGGCTACATACATTGCTGCACTTCCACCTACCGCCTAAGAACGGGTGTTCTGCCCGTGACCTTACCCACTTATTGTGGTGAGAGCACTCATCTTGAGGTGGGCTTCCCACTTAGATGCTTTCAGCGGTTCTCCGCTCCGCACTTGGTTCCCCCGCGTTTACCGTTGGCACGATAACTGGTACCCCC
>NZ_JAWJTF010000334.1:0-2146 GCF_048836525.1 Nostoc sp. CALU 546 | reverse complement strand
GCTACCATGACAGCCTACATTGTATCGGTGAGTCTCGGCGACCTACCTCATGGCAGCCTGGAATATCAGACTATCTTTGCAGTTGGACTGACGTTAGTCTTAATGACTTTAGTCTTCAACATCATTGGTCATTTTCTCACCAAGCGCTATCGAGAAATTTATTGATATGACAACTCTTAATATTCAAGAAGTCCGTAAGACTATTAGCCGGAATAAGCGATCGCAATATATTTTCAACATTATTGGCATCTTGTCAATGCTGTTTGGTATTGTCACATTACTGGCACTATTATTTGATTTAATCACCGATGGTTTTCCACGTCTTTCGTGGCAATTTTTGACTTCGTTTCCTAGTCGCAGGGCGGAAGAAGCAGGCATCCTCTCAGCTTGGGTGGGAACATTATTAGTAATGTTTGTAACGTCTTTAGTAGCCATACCCATCGGCATAGCATCAGGTATTTACTTAGAAGAGTATGCCCGAAAAAATTGGTTGTCTGATGTAATTGAAATTAATGTCACCAACTTAGCTGGTGTTCCGTCGATTATTTACGGACTTTTGGCTTTGGGTGTATTTGTTTATGGGTTCAATTTCGGTCGAAGTATTATTACCGCTGGGTTTACCTTGGCGTTATTGGTTTTACCAGTGGTGATCGTTTCTACCCGTGAAGCTCTGCGTGCTATACCAAATAGTATCCGTGAAGCTGCTTATGCAACAGGGGCTTCTAAGTGGCAAATGATTTGGGATCATATTTTGCCTTACTCAACAGGCACAATTCTCACTGGTATTATTGTTGCCTTGGCAAGAGCGATTGGTGAAACTGCACCCCTAATTACTATTGGTGCGCTGACATTTATAGCCTTCTTACCAGAACCACCAATTACTGGGCAGTTTCCCTACATCTCATTCTCTTGGTTACTCGCTCCGTTTACAGTTATGCCCATTCAAATGTTCGATTGGGTATCTCGTCCCCAAGCTGAGTTTCAGGTGAATGCAGCAGCAGCAGGTATTGTTCTAATTGCCATTACTTTGGCTATGAACGCTGTGGCAATTTATATCCGCTATCGTTTACGCAAAAAAATCAAATGGTAGAAACTGCGTCATCAACCCTAGAAAAATCCATCAAAGCTTCGGTCAATTATCTAAATTTCTACTACGGTGGAACAGTCCACGCTCTCAAAGACATTAATATGTCAGTGGGTGACAAACAAGTAACAGCGCTGATTGGTCCTTCTGGATGTGGTAAAACCACCCTGTTACGTTGTTTCAATCGAATGCACGATCTATATCCTGGAAATAGCTATAAGGGGGAAATCACTCTTGAGCCAGATGGGATTAACCTGCTCAGTAATAAAGTTGACCCAATTGAGGTACGGATGCGGATTAGTATGGTGTTTCAAAGACCTAATCCCTTTCCTAAGTCCATTTATGAAAATGTGGCTTACGGTTTGAAGGTGCGGGGTGAATCGAAACGTGCAGTCCTTGATGAAAAAGTAGAGAAAGCTTTGCATGAAGCAGCTTTGTGGAATGAAGTCAAGGATCGCTTGAATGATTTAGCTTTTAACCTTTCTGGTGGTCAACAGCAGCGATTGTGTATCGCCCGCGCTTTGGCGACTGACCCTGAGATTGTTCTATTTGATGAGCCGACATCAGCCTTAGACCCCATAGCTACCGCCAGCATTGAAGAGTTGATCGATCAATTAAAAGAAACGGTGACGATTTTGATTGTCACTCACAATATGCAGCAGGCCGCTCGTGTTTCTGATTACACTGCGTTTATGTATTTAGGTGAGTTGGTGGAATTTGATCGGACAGAAAAGATTTTTAATCACCCCTTGAAGCAACAAACGGCAGACTATGTGAATGGTCGTTTTGGATAAGAATATTTTATAGAAAACTCAAAGCTTGCTATATCTGGTTTCTCGCCCCTTCAAGCGATATATGGGTTGGACAGAGCGATCGCACTTTGCGAAAATAGAGCAAGTTCAGCTAAGAATGATAATCACTTTAAAGTTGCGAAAAAGCGCCTGCGATCGACAGGCGCTTTATTTTTTCTTTTCGTAGGAACTTTAATTAGGACTTACGCAAACAATAACCAAAGACCTGATTTGACGGAAGGGGCAAATCATGACTTTACCGCAAGGAGTG
>NZ_JAWJTF010000049.1:0-65274 GCF_048836525.1 Nostoc sp. CALU 546 | reverse complement strand
TGACGCGCAGGCGTGGTTTTCGTGTGGCTGTTTTTGGGGAGTGCTGGTCCAGCGATCCATGTTATCTCTTTTTGAATAATAGGTTCGATAGTAAAGGTAAAAAAAACTCTATACTATGGACCCTTAAATATTGTCGTCTTATTCAACCAAAATCGGCTATCCACCCAACTCTTAGAGACGCTGAACCGCGGACGGTACAGGGGTGGGAGGGATAGCCGCCCGCCGATTTAGTCATTAGTCATTGGTGCTAATGACTAATGACTCGAAATCCTTCGGCTCCAAGCAGGGGGATGAGTTAATACTTTTCGATTAAAGGAGAAAAGTGAAAGGTAAAGGGTTTAAATTTACCTTTACCTGAAAGCCCATTAACCTTTCCCCAAACGAAAAGAGAGATTCTTGGGTTTATCGAACAGAATAAAGGCGTCAGTCGTCAGAATTCAGTTGGGTATTCTGTATGACTGGCGGTGCTTCGCAAGTTCGCGAGCGTCTTTATTCTGACTCCTGTTAGCGATAGCGGGGCGTTTAGCCCATTCTGACTTCTGAATTCTTCTTCAACCGAAAAGTATTGATGGTCTATTTACTATTAATGAATACTTTAAAAAAGTAAAACAACCTCAACCTATTCTCTTTACTTCAAATCACAATGAATTTGTAGTGTATAAGTCTTATATTTCATTTTTTTTCTAAAATTTCCGCCACAGAATACCCGCATTTTTAGTCCCTTGAACAAATTTCAATAATTTTCGTAAACAAGACTATTTTTCTCTCGCCAGATATATAAAAGACCATTACTTATGTTGAAGTATATTTCATCATAAATTCATAATTCCAGTGAATGTAATATGCGAGTATTACATTGCTCAGGCAAGCTTGATTTGCAAAACTATAAAGGTTATATATTATGTCCATTATTGTTGGTACTCCTAACAATGACTTTTTGGTGGGTACTAGTGGTGACGATCAAATTTCTGGTCGTGGAGGCGATGACAATATCTCTGGTGGTCTGGGAAATGACCTCATTGATGGTGGTGATGGTAATGACACGTTGGCTGGGAATGGCGGTAATGACACATTTAAGGGCAGTCGAGGTGACGACAGCATTAATGGCGCAGATGGTGAGGATACCGCAGACTACAGTAGCTTAGGTAGACGTATCACCTTGTCAGGTGTAGGGACAGTTGAAAAAGCTGGTGGTTTTGGAAAAGACCAACTCTTTCAAGTAGAAAAAGTAATTGCAGATGTCACTGTTGCCAACAACACTATAGATGCATCTCAATCTTTGTCTGGAGTACCTGCCGATGCTGACCTACAAGCCCAAACTATCTCTGCCCTCAATGTTCCTGGCTTAGGAACATTAACATTTAATGTAGTCAACTTTGATAATGTCATCGGCACAATTAACAATGACACCCTGAAGGGCGATAGCCAAAATAACCAATTAACTGGTCTTGCTGGTAATGACCTAATTGATGGTAGAGGTGGCAATGACAGCATTGATGGTGGACTGGGCAATGACACATTGTTTGGTGGTGCAGGTGATGACACCTTTAAAGGTGGTCAAGGCAACGACAGCATTAATGGTGGAGATGGTACGGATACCGCAGACTACAGCAAATTAGGTAAAACCATTACTCTCTCAGGCGTAGGGACAGTTACCAAAGCTGATGGATTAGGTAAAGACGAACTTTTTCAAGTAGAAAAGGTAATTGCTGATGCTAGCGTTGCCAACAACACTATAGATGCTTCCGCATCTTTAGCTGGTGTAGCTGCCAATGCTGACCTACAAGCCCAAACTATCTCTGCCCTTAACGTTCCTGGTTTGGGAACATTAACATTTAATGTAGTCAACTTTGATAATGTCATCGGCACAATTAACAATGACACCCTGAAAGGCGATAGCCAAAATAACCAATTAACTGGTCTTGCTGGTAATGACTTGATTGATGGTAGAGGTGGCAACGACCTGATTGATGGTGGACAAGGCCGTGACACCTTGTTAGGTGGTGCAGGTAATGACACCATTAAGGGTAGTCAGGGTAACGACAGCATTAATGGTGGAGTTGGTACAGATACCGTAGACTACAGCAAGCTGGGTCAAACCATTACTCTCTCAGAAGTAGGGACAGTTAAAAAAGCTGGCGGATTGGGTCAAGACACTCTATCTCAAGTAGAAAAGATTATTGCTGATGCTAGTGTTGCTAACAACACCATAGATGCTTCCGCATCTTTAGCTGGTGTATCGATCACGGCTAATCTACAAAGCCAAACTTTGACAGCCAATAACGTTCCTGGTCTGGGGACATTGCCATTTACTGTAGTCAACTTTGATGATGTCATTGGTACAAATGAAAGTGACTTCATTGCTGGTGATAGCCAAAGTAATAAATTAACTGGTCTTGCTGGTAATGACACATTTAAGGGCAGTCGAGGTAACGACAGCATTGATGGTGGAAAGGGCTTTGATACTGTAGACTACAGCAGCTTAGGTAGACGTATCACCTTGTCAGGTGTAGGGACAGTTGAAAAAGCTGGTGGTTTTGGAACAGACACAGTTTTTCAAGTAGAAAGGGTGATTGCTGATGCCAGTGTTGCCAACAACACTATAGATGCATCTCAATCTTTACTTGGAGTACCTGCCGATGCTGACCTACAAGCCCAAACTATCTCTGCCCTTAATGTTCCTAATTTAGGAACATTAACATTTAATGTAGTCAACTTTGTCAATGTCATCGGCACAATTAACAATGACACCCTGAAGGGCGATAGCCAAAATAACCAATTAACCGGTCTTGCTGGTAATGACCTGATTGATGGTAGGGGCGGCAATGACCTGATTGATGGTGGACTGGGCAATGACACATTGTTCGGTGGTGCAGGCGATGATACCTTCAAGGGCAGTCGAGGCAATGACAGCATTGATGGTGGAGATGGTACGGATACCGCAGACTACAGCAGACTGGGTAGAACCATCACCCTATCAGGTGTAGGGACAATTACCAAAGCTGGTGGATTTGGAACAGACCAAGTTTTGAAAGTAGAAACGGTTATTGCTGATGCTAGTGTTGCCAATAACACCATAGATTCCTCCCAATCTCTTGCTGGGGTATCTGTCATCGCTAACCTACAGGAGCAAACTATCTCTGCTCTTAACGTTCCTAGTCTAGGGACAATAACATTTAATGTACTCAACTTTGATAATCTCATTGGTACAAATGCAAGTGACAGCATTACTGGCGATAGCCAAAATAACCGGTTAGAAGGTAAAGATGGTAATGACACTATCTCCGCTGGCTTTGGTAATGACTCCATCATTGGTGGAGAAGGTAATGATGTTCTTAGCGGTGGTTTCGGTGCAGATAAGTTTATCTTCAACAGCCTCAAGGACGGTCTTGACACCATCAAAGATTACAATTTTGGTCAAAGTGACGTAATCCAAGTTTCTAAAACAGGGTTTGGTACTACTAGCCTCAGTGACTTTTCTTACAACAATACTAACGGTAATTTGTCTTTCCAAGGAACTCAGTTCGCCTTCCTTGAAAATCTCTCATCCGATTTGAGTATTCAGTTAGTCTAAAACTATTACTAGTCATAACTCAATGACAATTTAAAGCTTTTTAAGTTTGTTATGGAAGTACTGACTAGTAATTGATCAATAACAAATTGAGCGTGGTAGATACACAATTACTTGTGTGTTAACTAGGCTAAACCTGTGTTGCAAAAATGATGTTAGATTGTCAACTATTAACAGCTAGCTATCAACTAGTTTTTGCAACATAAACATTAAGCATACTAATTGTTTAATCTTCTTTAAGATTGGCATTACATTGCCTTGCTTTAGTGTTTATTTTTTGCATTTTGATGATATTATTTTTTTAACTAATTTAAAAGTAAGCTCTGTGTCATTGTATGATCAATCAGTTGTTTAAGTTTACTGTCAAATATTTACCAGCAATTACAGCTATAATAACTTTTCTTCCGTTACCAGCTAAAGCAGCTACATTTTTAGTAAATGAGCGTACTGATTTAGCTGGTAATGATGAAGTAGATTGGTTAAGTTTAGGTAAAGTCTTTAATCCTGTATCTCCTGATTTTTCTGCTTTTTTACCGAACTCTTTCTCAACAATATCTCAGGATGGTTTAGGGTTGGATATAAATATAGCTCCAACTAATAATCCTCAGGTTACTCCACCATTTGTCTTTCAAACTTTACCTCCTCCTGGTATTCGGACTAATTTCGCCCAAGGAGATTTTATTCTCTTCGGAGGTATAGACCCAACAGGTTTTATTCCTCTTCCTCCTGGGACTCCTGATCCTGGTACTTTGGGGAACGGCGGGCCTTTTAGCATTAGTTTTGACCAGCCTGTTTTTGGTGCTGGTACTCAGATAGCTGTAGACGTTAGTAATTTAGAAGTTGAAACTTTTATTAACGCTTTTGATAATGCCAATAACCTGTTGGGTAGTTTCTCAGTTCTGAGTACTTCGTCGCTAGCATTAGATAATTCAGCAGTGTTTTTGGGGATTCGTAGCGACACTCCAAACATCTCACGACTTGTTTTTAGTAGTTCTGCTCCACAATACGGCTTGGCCATTAATAAGTTAAGCATTATTGCAATTCCCGAACCGACTTATACCTTGGCGATATTAGCTTTTGGTGTTTCAGGTGCTATTTTAAAACGACGCCAACGCCTTGACAATTCCACAACGTCTAAATAGATTTAGTTTCATAAATTTAGGCGTTTCACAAATATAGGACTCTGATTTGATTGTTGAAAATATGCTGAGATTAAAAATACGATTTTATCCAGTTTTTATCTAAAACATTGTTCAACAATCAGATGTGATTCCTACACTCAAACTTATCTATGCATCTAAGTTCCATATACTTGTTATCTTTAACCAAATCAAAGTCAATGTCATACAAAGAATTAGAACACATCATAGACACTAAAATACAAAAAGCCATACGTAGACACGAGACTATAGTTGCTTTCATTAGTAGTATTATTGGTTTGATTTTTATAGTGGGTTTGTTCCATGCTATTTTGCTCAATCACAGTCAAATTAATGCATTCTGCTTGAACTGATTATTCAATTCAATGGATTTTTACGCTTAAGCTTTCCCTGATGTCCATAAAACTAATCCAAGTTACACATATTTTTTATAAAAGGGGATTGCACCTATGAATAGTAAAAATAATGGCAGGCCTATATTCGTCTTATTTTTGATTGTATTTATAGACTTGCTCGGTTTTGGAATTATCCTGCCGATACTGCCTTTGTATGCTGAACAATTCGGCGCACAACCTAATGAAGCGACTCTACTTGTAGCTATTTATTCTTTAATGCAGTTCTTATTTGCACCATTATGGGGCAGATTTAGCGATCGCTACGGTCGTCGTCCGATTTTATTACTCACTTTATTTGGTTCTGTAATAGCATACGCAGGGTTAGGCTTTGCCAACTCATTATGGATTTTGTTTTTC
This sequence comes from Nostoc sp. CALU 546, assembly GCF_048836525.1. Lineage (NCBI taxonomy): Bacteria > Bacillati > Cyanobacteriota > Cyanophyceae > Nostocales > Nostocaceae > Nostoc > Nostoc sp. CALU 546. The sequence continues at coordinate 59,791 of NZ_JAWJTF010000049.1, read as the reverse complement.
GCTCGTAGTCTGGCGGGGATTATGGCAGGGAATATCTCTACTGCTCAGGCGTACATCGCAGATATTACCACGCCAGTTAATCGCGCTCGTGGCATGGGCATAATCGGAGCAGCTTTTGGTCTTGGCTTCATTCTCGGCCCAGCAATCGGAGGTCTTTTAATCGGGTCAGATCCAGACAACGCTAACTTTCATCTACCGTCGTTGTTTGCAGCCGGATTATCTTTATTGGCATTGCTTTGTGCTTTGGTATTACTTCCAGAATCCCTAAATTCTGAGACTAGAGCCAAAATGCAAGCTAATCGCTACCGTCAACGGCGGCTGAACTTGCTACAAGTGTTGCAGCGTCCACAGTTTTGCGTGCTTGTTGGCATCTACTTTTTTGTTACCTTTGCTGTTGCAGCTATGGACTCTACATTAGCTTTATGGTCTAAGCACCAATTAAACTGGGGCCCTCAACAAACAAGTTATCTTTTTGCCTTCATGGGGATTGTCAGCACAATCATTCAAGGAGGACTCCTCGGATTTTTCAAGAAACAATTGGGTGAAATAAAGTTACTTACCTGGGGGATAGTAGGGTTAGGTTTAGGATTACTATTAATTGGATTAATTAGATTCTCACAAAGCTTAATTTTGTTGTTGGTCGCCACCACCCTTGTAGCATGGGGAATTAGTATTAGCCAACCAATATTAAACAGTCTGATTTCCCAGATGACAGCCCCAGAAGAACAAGGACAAATATTAGGAATTGCCAGTTCTTGCTCTGCTTTGGCACGCATCGGTGGCCCAATATGGGCGGGGGTTAGTTTTATGAAATTTGGTAGTTCTACTCCTTTTTTGAGTGGATTTTTAGTAATGCTAGTAGCTTTAGCTCTTAGTTTACGAGTTACTAAAAGTGCATCTGAATCAAACACAGAACGTATCGCCTGATAATTTAGGTATTAGAGGATCTCTTAAAAGTTATGGCTGATGTATCCAAAACTTTAGATCCTCCTAAATCCTCCTTAAAAAGGAGGACTTTGAGAAGGTTATTCCCCCTTTTTATTAAAAATTACGAATTACGAATTACGAATTACGAATTAATATGACAGGTCGCCGAGTATTGTTTTTAGGCATCTTTGTAAGCATCCTTCTCACCTACGCAATTTGGATCGGTGGGAGCATTCCTGCAAGCATCATCAAACTTCCTGATCAAGGATTAAATTGGTACTACTGGAAGCTTCCCCAACCAACTTTTTGGAGTCGAGCGACGGCTTGGGGTATGTACCTTGGGCATCAGTTTAGCATCTGGGCGTGTATTTTGTGGGCGCAGCGATCGCAGTTGAAATACAAATCAGCGTTGCACCCGATTAATTACCTCATGCTGGCCATTAATGGTGCATTCATTGCATTACACTTTCTCCAGACTTATATCTGGTACGATGCTCTAGCTCAAGATACTTCAATTTGGGCTTCTCAAGGTGCGGTTGTACTTCTACTGGTGTTCGTATTGATTTTAGAAACGCCTCGACGCGGTTTGTTTTTTGGCAATTCTGTTCCATTCCATCAACAGTTTTTGCAAATTATCAAGCTGTACCACGGCTACTTTTTCTCCTTCGCCGCTATCTATACCTTCTGGTATCATCCAATGGAAGCGACTTGGGGGCACTTAATTGGTTTTCTTTATATGTTCTTGCTTCTGCTCCAATCGTCGTTGATATTTAACCGCACCCATGTAAATCGTTGGTGGACATTTTCTTTGGAAATTACGGTGCTTTTACATAGTGTCATTGTGTCGTGGATGCTAGGACAAACCAAGTGGCCAACATTTCTCTTTGGTTTTCTCGGCATTATGGTGCTTACTCAGCTTCACGGTTTACCTCTAGGTATCTGGACTAAACGTACTATCTACGGAGCCTTTCTAGTGAGTGTACTGGCCGTTTATGCACTGACAGAACGCGGTTTGGGTAGAATTTACGAAATAACTTATATCCCTCTGATTGAGTTTGGGCTAGTTGGCGTAATTTACTTAATTTTCCTGCTGATCTTATGGACAATTTCTCGTTTACCTCTCAAGACATAATAATGATGCCCGTAAAAATATTTATATGTTTGTAGTAAGGACTTTAGTCCTTTCTCCGAGACGCTACGCGGTAAGCGCATTTATGCCCAAAAGGCTTTACAAAATCAGGACTCAAGTCCTGACTACAAACATTTTTAAAGAAGGTTGATTAACCGGACATACTATAAATAAACATTAAAAAACTCACAAATTTACTCACCACTACTAATATTTTTTCGTTGTTGATAACGCAGCTTAAACTGCTGTTGCTGTATTTTATGATCCACAATTGGGTCGGGATAGCCAACAGCATGACGTTCTAAAGGTGGAATTTTACCAGTAACTAAATATTCGGTATCTACAGACCGCAATTCTGATACCCATTGCCGAATATATTCCCCCTCTGGATCAAATTTTTGTGTTTGACTAGCTGGGTTAAAAATCCGCACAGGTTTCGGGTCCATACCACTAGAAGCACTCCATTGCCAACCGCCATTATTAGCAGATAAATCACCATCAATCAGCTTTTGCATAAAGTATTTTTCTCCCAATTGGGGATTAATTAGCAAGTCTTTGGTGAGGAAACTGGCGACAATCATCCGACAACGGTTATGCATCCAGCCACTTTCGTTTAACTGACGCATTGCTGCATCCACAATTGGGTAGCCAGTTCTTCCTTCACACCAAGCTTGGAAATGTTCTTCGTTTGTTTCCCAAGGAAAGTTCTTAAAGGTTTCACGGAAAGCACCATCAGCTAATTCGGGGAAGTTATACATTGCATGTTGATAAAACTCCCGCCAAGCTAATTCCTGCTGCCATGTGCGGATATTAACTGCTGTTTCCTCGCTGCGGCTATTTTCTAGTGCTTCTATGGTAGCTTGCCAAACGGTGCGAATGCCAATTACCCCAAATTTTAAAGCTGCACTCAGTTGTGATGTTCCATCAACTGCGGGAAAATTTCGCTGTTCTTGGTATTCAGTAATAGCTTTATTAGTAAATTCTTCTAATCGTTCTTGTGCCGCCGCTTCTCCCGGTGGAATAATCAATTGTTCATCCCAAATAAATCCTAAATCTTTTGCTGAAGGTAATGCGATCGCTCCTGCAAGTTTTGCAATTTTCTGTTCAGCTTCCGTTAACCCCTCAACATTTTGCAGTGTTTCTACTGGTTGAGCCTTCGGTTTAGTAATCCAATTTTTCCAGAAGGGTGTGTAAACGGTGTAAGGACTGTTACCACCAGTGCGGATTTCATCTGGGGAGTTGAGGATTTGATCCCAGTTTTGGTTAAGAAACTCAATGCCTTTTTCTTTGAGAGCATTTATAACAGTGCGATCGCGTTCTTGCGAATAAGGTTCTACATCCCAGTTCCAAAAAACAGCTTTAGCTGTTAAAGCCTCTGCTAAAGCTGGTATCGCTTGTACAGGATCAGCATGGAGGATTAATAACTGGCTACCAACTTGAGCATATCGCTCTTGGAGTTTCTGCAAACAGCCAATCATATAAGTTACTCTCACAGGAGCAACATCATCCCGTTCTAGAATATGCGGATCAAGGCAAAATACACCTACCACCTTCGGACTCCGCCGTTTTGCCGCAGCCAGTCCCGTATTATCAGAAATGCGTAAATCGCGCCGATGCCAAAACAGAATTAAGTCAGACATTTCATGCTGTATATAGTTCACCCGTACTAGCTTAGATGTTAGTGGTACCAATGAACATCATTCTGGCGATAAATTTATTCTGTGAATGGGCATTGGGCATTGGGCATTGGGAAAAGACTTATTGCAACTTCTCTCATTCCCCATTCCCCATTCCCCACTCCCCATTCCCCGGTTTGTCAGTCGGGAATAGTGGCTTATTAGCTCAAAGTTGAGTATACTCTTCTTAACAGTTAATTAGTCTTTTTGGTCATGGCTAACCTACTACTTGATGACGGTACGATTGAGAGCGATTTAGGCGAAATAGCTCGTGAACTTGCGCCTCTTGGCATTCAACTCAGACATTACGACCCAGGAACATCGCTCCTCTTTCCTAATCTGTTAGACCAGGCCGTTTTAACTGAGTCAGAGAAACGTTATTGTGTAGAACTCCATAACAGCGTCTTTGAATTTATTCAGCAAGAAAATGGCGCTCTCTGGTGTGACTTGCTAAACGTGCATCCAGGTTCCTTGAATCTTCACCACCTGATAACAACCTACGGCCGTTACCATACTCATCCTGCGGCTGAACCCCTCTACGTGTTGGCAGGAGAAATGATTTATGGCTTCGTGCGACCTGATGGTAGCCAGGTACAGCTTTTAGTTCAGGCACAAGACTATCTCTACATTCCCGCCGACGTTGAGCATTGGTGTAGCCCAACTGCATCGTTGAATTTCAAAGGGATACGCTATTTTGCGATCGCAGAAGGTTGGGTTCCTAATTATACAGGTACTCAAGTTAGTGATTCCCTCAATAAGCCGCGTTAAGGCTTATTTTATAATCGCAAACTGTGATGTTTATTACTTAATGCTTTAATTCAAAACTCAATGTCCATCGATAACGTTTGCCGCTATCTTTCAGAACAGTATCCCAAAAGCTTTGCCACCTGGTTGTTAGGTAGAACCCCAGCAGACGTTAAAGACCTTAAAACTGAGTTGAGCGTTGAGCCAGTTCATCGCTTCCGTTCAATTCGGATTTGGGAGCAAGACCCCACTCCTTTGCTAGCGTCTGTTGGTCTTCTACCCTTAGCAGTTCTGGCGCGAACAGATTCCCCTGAATCCTTGCGATTTCTCGACAGCAGCCGACTTGATAAACTGGTTAAATAATGTTATGTAGGGCTGAAAAATTCACTCAACTTCCTCACAGAGAATTAACAGTTTTTCCATCGCCTCTGCTAAAGAAATCAATTCTATCCAAGAGGAACCACTAACTAGATTTTGGGCGTGAGCTAATCGGTTTCGCAACTGTTCAGCAGACTTGAGGAAGCGTTCACCAAAACGTTTGGACTTTAATCCTAGTTGTTCGAGAAGTTCTGGCTGATTTAAAATCAACTCTCGCTTATCACAGAATTGCAGATAATCTAACAAATCGGTAGCTTCGTTTCTTTCTTGGCTTTCTCGCCATAGCCGTTGAGCAACTTCTAAGCGTTCAGGTTTGAGGACTTTTTGCCAAGAATCTTGGGGATAGTAAATCCGCACCAGCCGCAGCAAATTCATTTCTAGCAGCGTTACCAAGCCAAACAGTAACATTCTTACGGGTGCTTTCTGCAAGTCGCCACAGGTAACAATACCACTTACCTGATTGCAGTCCAAGACAAATAATCGCGGAGTTTGTTGCAAAATGGGTAGCAACTTCATGAGTGGGGTGGAAATGGCAATTAGTTCTTTTGGATGAAACACCCGTTGATAGTCGCTACATTTGCCTTCTTTGCCTGGAATCAAGCTAGAGCGTTCTACATAACCGCTAATAATATCTCCCGTCTCAACGCCGATAACATCAAAATTCTGTGCCTGCATCCAATGCAGCACTTCTTTCGCCTCCGCATCAGCTGGCATAGCTTTCAGGGGTTCTGCCACGTATTCAATGGTGATATTGTTCTCGAATAAACTCCGCAGGTCTTGAGAGCGCGATTTTAGGTGTTTCATCCCCCGGCTGTGAACTCACGTTAAATAATCCTACGGCACTCACGCAATGTCTGCGACGTGCTACGCCTACGCCAGCAGAATTTTCTGCTAGATTTCCTTGCATAGACCTAGCCCACTGTAGGCATCGCTATCCCAACAAATACCATAGAGTCATGTTATACCATCTTAGTTGGTAGTGTTTAGTGCTGATTTAGACAATTTCAAGTAACAAAATATTTCGCATCTAGAAAAAAATAAATATATATGTAGTTAACTATATGAGATTAGTTAATTAATTTGCGGTAAAAATGCCGAAAATCTTGAAAAAAAAATGTTATTACTAAAACCACATATAGAATTGATACTTGGTAGAATTTTACCAAGATAACCAAAATTGATAATATTATTATGCCAAGAAAAGAACAAGGATGGGTTACATTTCAGACTTCAGAGGACGAGCGGAAGATTCTAGAGGAGTTCTGCGAACACTCTCAACGCACCAAGACTGAGATTCTGCGGGAACTTGTGCGTAGTCTCACTCAGCACTCCTCAACACCAATATCACCACCAACTCAGCAGGAAAAACAGGAAGATATCTATTACACTCAAAAGCCTGACATAGAAAGTAGTATTCAAAAGAAATCACTAAAAGTTAGCTCTCGCAATATTCTTAAAGGTGTGGTTAAACGAGTTGTTTATGGAGCCGTTAATAGTGAGGTAACTCTGGAGATTATTCATAAAGTAGAATTAACCTCAATTATCACTAGAGCTTCCGCAGAAGAGTTGGAACTATCTGAGGGAAAAGAAGCTTATGCAGTCATTAAATCTAACGATATTGTGATTGCTAGAGAATAGAAATACTTAATTTTAGGCATTGGCTATTAATTTTTGATTCTGGAGAACTGCGAGAGAAATTGAGTGTATGTAGTTGATGCGATGTCTAGGTTGGGCTATTCGGCATCGCAGATTCAAAGGAAGTATAAAACTGGAACTAGACTGCCTCAAAATCCACTATTGCTACCAAAGACCATGTCGCAAGGTCTTGTTGTGCTGGGCTGAGAAATCTCCACGATCGCAAAGTCGCCATGAAATGCACAACCACGCATAGCCTTCAAAAATTGATCCATTGTTCAATTTCATAGATTTGCAGATTAGAGATAAGAGGATGTTTATAAATCAAATATTAAGGTATATTTGGTGCGTTACGACCGAATCATATTTTCTCTCAAAATCATATACCGTCGTCAGTCTAACACACCCTACTATAAATTTTATCTTTATTTTATAAACACTATCTAAGGATGAAGTGATATGGAACCGATTCGTATTTTTTACTTTTCCGATGTTCTCTGCGTTTGGGCTTATATTGCTCAGATTCGTTTGGATGAGTTGACAACAACCTTTGAAGACAAGATTGCGATCGCACAGCACTTTGTCCCCGTCTTTGGTGTTGCTCGTGAAAAACTGGAAAACCGATGGCGCGATCGCGGTGGATTGCAAGGATACAGCAATCATGTTCAAGAGGTTGTGAAAAAGTTCGATCACATCACCGTTCATCCTGATATTTGGACTCACGTTACACCATTTTCATCGACATCTTGTCATTTGTTTCTCCATGCGATTCAATTACTAGAAACGAAGGGTTTAGTAGAGCGAAATCAACAGGTATTTGAAAAAGCAACCTGGGCATTTCGGGAGGCGTTTTTTACTCAACTGGCAAACATTTCTGACCGCAAGGTGCAATTTGGAATTGCGGAGGAGTTAAGACTGCCGATCGCAGCTATCGAAGCTCAAATCGATAGTGGTGAGGCTTATGCCAAGCTATCCCAGGATTTTGAATTAGTCAAAGAGCATACAGTTACAGTCAGCCCCACCCTAATTTTTAATGAAGGACGGCAGAGACTCAACGGCAATGTGGGCTATCGGGTCATCGAAGCCAATATTCGGGAGTTACTGCACAATCCGCCGGGAGAACAATCCTGGTGTTAGGGATATTGCCTTATGGAAGAGGATATGGGATTTCTCTTTGTGTCTCATAATATCTGCCTTTTTTGTAACAGCGTTTTCTTCAGCAAAATTTTCTTATTTCTAGTAGGCATCTCCAGAAATTAAATATGCGATATCCAGAACCCTTGTAGAGACGTAGCACTGCTACGTCTCTACATTCATTTTCGGAGATGTCCAGTGGTGTTAACTCTTTGAGTACGGTAAACCGTATTTGCTCGTTAGTTCCCAAAGATTAATTTAATTGTTAAGTTTAGTTACATAAATAAAAAAAGCTGCACCCGTTGCCAGATAGGAGAAATTATGAAAAGCGTTAGTATCCTTAACAATCGAGACAAACTGAGCCACTTTGCGGTGTAGGCTGGAAAATACATCACACAAGTCAAGCTCTCTCAGAAATAAAGCTTATTTAACATTATTTAACATTGCGATGAAAGCTACAGATCAATTGGTGCATTTTTTAAAAGAAGAGTTGGGTATTCCTGGTGGAGCAATTTCTCTTGCTTTGCGACATTGTGAGCAGACTCCCAACTTTCTGGCCATGACCCTCTGGCAATATGGGCTGGTAACACTAGATCAGTTAGCCCAAATTTTTGATTGGTTGGAAACAGTATAATTTGCGGTTTTAACTATTCGGGTGCTAAATATTGGACTTTTTGTGAAAGTCACATTCTCAACAATTTTCATTCTAAGGATTGGTTACAACATTTATGGCAATTAAAGAACAGCCTAAGTCACCTCGGTTTCGGATCATCGCTAATATATTACTGGCAGTATCAGGACTATTCCTGCTCTTAAATTTATTTTTGCCTGGTTTATTTGCTTCTGGCCCTACTGGTGTTCCCTATAGCTTATTCATTCATCAAGTCCAAGAAGGGGAAGTCAACCGCGTTTCTGTCGGTCAAAATCAGATCCTCTACGAACTAAAAACAGAAAACGCCGAACCAGGCCCGGTGTTTGCAACTACACCAATCTTTGATTTAGAGTTACCCAAACTGCTAGAAGAAAAGGGAGTTGAGTTCGCCGCTACACCTCCACCCAAGAATACTTGGATTACAACCCTCTTGAGTTGGGTGATTCCACCACTGATTTTTATTGGTATTTGGCAATTCTTTCTCGCCCGTGGTGGTGGCGGTGGCCCTCAAGGTGCGCTTTCTATTGGTAAGAGCAAAGCTAAGGTTTACGTTGAAGGCGAATCAGCTAAAATCACTTTTGCAGATGTGGCTGGAGTCGAAGAAGCGAAAACTGAGTTAGTGGAAATTGTAGATTTCCTCAAGACTCCGGCACGGTTTACGCAAATTGGCGCTAGGATTCCCAAAGGTGTGCTGTTAGTTGGCCCTCCTGGTACTGGTAAGACACTTTTAGCGAAAGCCGTAGCAGGAGAAGCAGGAGTTCCATTCTTTAGTATTTCTGGCTCCGAGTTTGTAGAATTGTTTGTCGGCGTTGGTTCTTCCAGAGTCCGGGATTTGTTTGAGCAAGCTAAAAAACAGGCTCCCTGTATTGTATTCATTGATGAGTTAGATGCGATCGGTAAATCTCGTAGCAGTAACGGCTTCTATGGCGGTAATGATGAGCGAGAACAGACCCTCAACCAATTACTAACAGAGATGGACGGGTTTGCGGCCGGCGATGCAACGGTGATTGTCCTAGCAGCTACCAACCGTCCCGAAAGCCTTGACTCTGCATTGCTGCGTCCAGGTCGCTTTGACCGCCAAGTATTGGTAGACCGTCCCGATTTATCCGGTCGTGAAGCAATTCTCAAGATTCACGCTCAAAAGGTAAAATTAGGAGATGATGTAGATTTAAGAGCGATCGCTACTCGTACCCCTGGTTTTGCTGGTGCAGATTTGGCAAACTTGGTAAATGAAGCAGCATTATTAGCAGCTCGCAATCTCCGTCAAAGTGTTGCTCAAGAGGACTTCGCCGAAGCAATTGAGCGGGTAGTCGCCGGTTTAGAGAAAAAGAGCCGCGTGATGAACGAGACTGAGAAAAAGATTGTTGCATACCATGAAGTTGGTCACGCAATGGTCGGGGCGCTAACCACAGGAAACGGACGTGTAGAAAAGATTTCGATTATTCCCCGTGGGATGGCTGCTTTGGGCTACACTCTGCAATTACCAACTGAAGACCGCTTTTTGATGAATGAAGAGGAACTGCGGGGTCAGATTGCAACTCTATTAGGTGGACGTTCCGCCGAAGAGATTGTGTTTAACAGCATTACAACAGGTGCTTCCAACGATTTGCAACGAGCAACTGACTTGGCAGAACGGATGGTAACATCTTATGGGATGAGCAAAGTCTTAGGGCCATTAGCTTACCAACAAGGACAACAATCGATGTTTTTGGGTAATGGTGGGGCTAATCCCCGACGGGCGGTAAGTGAAGACACATCCAAAGCCATTGATAGCGAAGTCAAGGAAATCGTGGAAACAGCCCACGAGCAAGCCCTAGAGATTCTTAGACAGAATAGAGACTTGCTAGAAGCGATCGCAACTCAACTCTTGGAAACAGAAGTCATTGAAGGCGAAAAACTGCACGATTTGTTGAGTCAGGTTAAACCCGTAACTAATTCGTAATTCGTAATGACGCTCGCGGACTCGCTACCGCTACGCTAACGTAATTCGTAATGGGCTTTGCCACGCTACGCTAACGTAATTCCTACACAGAGGGACGCAGAGTAAAACTTTGCGTCCTTTTGCGTTAAACCTGTGCGTTCTTCTGCGTTTCAGAAATGCCACTCACAATAATGCAAACACCAGCTAACAAAAATGCCAATGCACCGCCAACTGCACCAATCAAAGGTGTTATTGCTTGCGGTTGGGGAAATATGACGCCAAACAAACTCATGGCTAAAGCGAAGCCACCAAAATACATCCCAATTCCTAATCCCACCCATCGCTGAGGTACTAGTCCTAAAGCAAAAGGAATTGCCCCATTGACAATTAAACTAAAGCCAGCAACGATTAATATAATTATTGGAATTTGTGCGCCTACAGATATCATTATCAATAACGAGGGAATGATTGCACAGATCCCACAAAGCATTGCTTGACTATTACCAATTTTGACTGCGAAGATTCCTGCTGGTATGCTGGCAATTGCGATCGCTAATCCGATCCATACCATCAGCACATCAATGTTATCAGTATTTAGTTGAGTCTTCAGTACTTTACCTAAAACATCAAAGAGAAATCGGATGCCCCACGCGACACCGAAACCAGTTCCTAAAATCAACGCCAATTTCTGTAACGGCAACTTTACTGTTTCTGCTTGATGTCTATCCACTGGTGCTTCTGGGGGATTGACTAACCGCAACACAGCCGCCGCACCTAGCATGACGAAGGAACCGATCGCAAAGGTATAAACTGGCCCTAAACTCAGAATAAACTTGTTGCTTATCGGTCTAAAAGCCCCAATCGCGCCACCTGCCAAAGTGACAAAACTTACTGCTAAAGGTAACTGGGCTGGTGTCGAATACATTCCTAATAGGCACATCGCTGGAGAGCGAAATATTGTCATTGCTAATGCCCAAGCTACTAATACTATAGGTAAGAGCGATCGCATCACGGTAGTAGGTGGGATAAAACTCACAACGCATGGTATGGCAATAAACAAAGCCGATGCAAGAATCATACCTACTGAGATGAAGGGAAACCGAGTTCCTACCCAGCGCCTAGCTTGATCTGAAAGTCCGCCCATCAAGGGTTCCAGCACTGCACCCAAGGCATTTTCGACTATCACCAAGCCAACTGCCAATGAGGCAGGAAAACCAAACTGAGTCAAAAGTTGTGGCAAATATATATTATAAATTAACCACGAAAGCGTAATTGCTCCCTGCACTGCTGCCAACACCCAAACTTGCACCCATAAAATATTGAAATGAGATTTTGAGGTAGTCAAGTCGCTTCGCTCCAATTAAAAATTAAAAATTATTAATTAAAAATTTCAAGATGCTTTCTACGAGACCCTGCGCCTAGCTTGCTTCTTTGCAGAAGTAGGTGGTCTCGCTAACACTAGGCTATCTATCTATTGTTAGCTCTATAGCAAAATTAATTAATTAAAAATAGAATAATTTTTAATTTTTAACTTTTAATTCCAAAAAGATCATTAGGAGATGGGAAGTGGGGACTTAAACCGCAAACTCGCTCTGCTCAAGGCAGAAAACAGAGGCTAGTATTCCTCCTGCCTCCTGCCTCCTGCCTCTCTTTTTAATACTCTGGAACTGAGGGATCGATTTCTCGACTCCAAGCGGTAATTCCGCCTTTGACATTCGTCCCGACAATCCCGGCTTCCTTGAGAATGGCGAGGGCTTTTGCCGATCGCCCGCCCATCTTACAATGAGCAATTAAACGATGCCCGTTCAATATTTCCTTTACCTTGGCAACGCCATTCCCATTTTCAATGTCTGGTAAGGGCACCAACACTGAACCAGGAATCTTGGCAATTTCGTACTCATTGGGGTTGCGGACATCCAGCAGTACAAAATCTTTTGCACCACTATCCAGCAATTCCTTCAAATCCTTAACGGTCATTTCTTGACTTTCCATCTGCTGTTTTGCCTCCTCTGCCTTAGCTTGTGGAATTCCGCAGAATTCTTCGTAGTCTACCAGCTTTTCAATCACTGGGCGAATCGGGTTAGGACGCAGTTTCAACTCCCTAAATTTCATATCTAAGGCGTTGTATAACAACAATCGTCCATTGAGAGTGTTACCTTGTCCCAGAACAATTTTGACAGCTTCGGTTGCTTGAATTAAACCAATAATTCCTGGCAAAATTCCTAATACGCCACCTTCTGCACAGGAGGGAACCATTCCTGGTGGTGGTGGTTCTGGGAAAAGGTCACGATAATTCGGCCCACCTTCGTAGTTAAATACAGTAGCTTGCCCTTCAAAGCGTAAAATTGAACCGTAGACGTTGGGCTTATTCAGCAATACGCAAGCGTCGTTAACTAGATATCTGGTGGGGAAGTTATCAGTACCATCCACCACGATATCGTAAGGTTGAAGGATTTCCAGAGCGTTTTCAGAAGTCAGACGAGTTTCGTATAAATCAACCTGACAATAGGGGTTAATCTCGTGAATGCGGTTTTTTGCCGATTCAATTTTGGGTTTACCCACCCAAGATGTCCCGTGGATTACTTGGCGTTGCAGATTAGAAGTATCGACAACATCGAAATCGACAATCCCGATGCGTCCAATACCCGCCGCCGCCAGATATAAAAGTAGTGGTGAACCTAGTCCACCTGTACCGATACACAATACACTGGCGGCTTTCAGGCGTTTCTGTCCTTCTAGTCCCACTTCCGGTAAAATCAGGTGTCGGGAGTAGCGTTCGTAATCGTCTTTGGTCAACTGGATTTCATCCAGATTGGGGTTGAGCATAGCAGTTATGATCTGGGAGAGCGGAATATTATCCTATCGAAAAACTGTATCTGTTATGGAGATGTCTAGTGGGGAAGATGAATTTTCATCCGTGGTAGCGGCTAAAACCGTTACGAGTGAATGTCTTTAAACTAAACAGTTAAATTATATTTTCAATTTCCTCTGCTTGGAACTGATAAGTATCATCAAGGCTCCAGCTTTGAAGTTCTCCAGCTTTACCGTTTTGGACGGAAACTATTATATACGAGTATCCTTGCCAAGCATATAGGCGATCGCATTCTGAAGGGATAGCAGGGTGATCTGGATGGGAGTGGAAAATGCCGATGATATTCAGTGAGCGATCGCGTGCTTCCTTTTGTGTTTTTAGCATAACTTCGGGTGCGATCGTATATTGCCGTCTTTTACTTTCTGTGGTGTGTTCCCCTGGAAACTCAGCAACCGCTTCGGTATTCCAAGCATTTTCTGTTGGCATGACTTCTACCACAGTTTTGCCCTCATTAACCAAATAGCCCAGAATTATACCACAGCACTCATCTGGGTAAGTGCTTTCGGCATGGCTGCGGATGGTTTGCAAGTGTTCTTGGCTAAATCTGATCATCTCTGCGTTTGTAATTTTGGTAAGCGATCGCGATTATTGCACAGGCATTTTAAGATATAACCTAGCCATCATGATCATAGTTTAGCTGTAGACGAATCCAGGCATCGCAGCCTTCAAAAAGGACAATATGTATTAGGTAGGCGTTGCTGAATCAAGGGATGATTCTTGTAGGGTGGGCGTCTCACCCATTGGTGTCAACTTAACGCGAAACCGCACGTCCGCCAGGGATTGTAAATCCCTGTCTCATCGCTAAAGTCCTCTGAAGAAGACTTTAGAGCGCAAAAATTTTCAGTCTACTTCAGTAGACTTGAGCAATTAGTCAGGGATTTACAATCCCTGGCGGGTGAACAACACCCAATCAGTACGCTATTTTTGGCAAAAGTAGACACCAGTGGTTTTTCGGCCCATCCCACAAAACTAGCAAAATCATCCCGCAAATATGCAACGCCATGTATTATTTTTGGCATTGCTTGAGTACGGATGGTTGTAAGTATTCTTAGCTAGCTTCGATTATGTCTGCGTTTGTAACTTTAGTAACCTCTAACAATTCTTGCTTAGATACAATATATTGCCATGCGTAGGCGTAGCCCGACCTAAACATCGCTTGATCTTCAATCAGCGCAAATAAGAAGGAAAATATGTATTTTTCTGATCAATCCTTCGAGCATTCTCAAAGTTAGCTGCCTTGAAAGCCTTCGCTCAAACTTATTTGTGACTGCTGCTGTCTGTAAGTTCTTGACCATCAATTTTCAAAATGTGAAGAACACACTACTAGCACATACATTTCTCGGCATATAATATAAAGAGTATGCAAAGATAGTTCTTTAGCTATAGACATCTAAGTAAATATTCAGTATTTAGTTAGTATCAGGTTATTTAGATGTTCTCTATTTTTAAGCAAAACGTTTACAGGCAATAGCCCACAACAAGGGTATAAAAATCCCTTTCCCTATCAATATATAGTTAACTGTTCTCTATTTCCAAGACAGTAGGACTAGTTCTGTCAAGGTGTTGTGTGAGTTTCAGGCATTTAAGCTTGATTTGACGACGTTTTTCAGCGATGCCTAAGTTGGGAATCATCGCTGCGACTATTCTATCAAGGATGGTTCTAAAAAGACTGACAACTGAAACAACCTATTTGAGTTCATCTACATGGTCATGACTTTGTACAGCTTGTGAAACTTTGATAAGTGTCACTTGCAAGCTAGTCAACAGAGTGGATTTTCGAGAAAAATTAGCGTCCTTCAAGGATGACATCAAATTATTCCGAAAGCTTCAATTCTCGGCGAATTCTTGTGTTTTGAAACGCACTAATTCAGGGCTGAGAACTAAAAATTACTGAAAAAACTGATTTAGGAAGGTAAAAGTTATGGCAAATATCATTGGAACTAACGGTAATGATGCTCTACTGGGCAGTAACGGCGCGGATACAATTAACGGTAAACCAGGTAACGATATAATCACAGCCAAGAAGGGTAATGATATCCTGACTGGTGGCGGTGGCAAGGATAAATTTGTTTATAACTTGGGTGACGGTACTGATACCATCACCGATTTTGGTGGCATTGGTAAAGGAACAAATCCAACAGCAGCAGTCATTGCCGAAGTGGATACCATCAAATTCCAAGGTGCTGGTTTGAGTGCCCGAAATCTACTGCTTACGCAGAATGGCAGCAATCTAGAAATCACCTTTGAAGGGGTGGATGGTGCCAAAGTTCTCCTCAACAACTTCAAATTAGAAAACTTAGAAAATCTGAATGCTTCTGGTACAAGACCAGCTATTGGCAATATCCTGTTTGATGGGCAAACTAGCATCACCGACAGTTTTGATGTCTTTGATGCCAATTCCACTCAAACTAGCCTGTTCAACAAAAACACAGTCACATTCCTCAATGACCTCTCCAACAATATTACAGGTTTAGACGACTCCAATGATGTCATCAATGGTCAAGGGGGTAATGACAAAATCGACGGTAAAAGTGGCAACGACCTTTTGAGAGGTGGTGCGGGGAATGATACCCTCCTTGGTGGTGAAGGCAATAATACTCTCCTTGGTGGTACTGGTGACGATAACTTGAGTGCTAATAGTTCAACAGGGGATAATTTGCTCTCTGGAGGCGATGGCAATGATACTCTCTCCGTCTCTGGCACTTACGACTACGAAGTAAATGTGGTGTCTGGCAATAATACCCTCAACGGTGGCGCTGGTGACGATTACTTGAGTGTTCACCTCTCAAGTAGCGATAACCTCCTGAATGGTGGCGATGGCAATGATTATATCTCCGCCTCTGAACGCGATCAAGGTTATGGCGATGAGGTGTCTGGCAATAACACCCTCAATGGTGGTACTGGTGACGATTATTTGGATGCTAGCTTTTCAATAGGCAAGAACCTACTAGATGGAGGTGATGGGAATGATTCTCTCTCCGTCTATGGTGCCTCTGGTAATAACACCCTTAACGGTGGCGCTGGTAACGATAGCTTAAGTGCTAGCTATATATCGAGAGGCGATAACCTGCTCTCTGGTGGCGATGGCAATGATTCTCTCTATGCCGATGGTGGCTTTAGCCGCAATCCTTCTGGTAATAACACCCTCAAGGGTGGCGCTGGTGACGATTACTTGAGTGTTGATCAATCAGAAGGCGATAACCTGCTCTCTGGTGGCGATGGCAATGATTCTCTCTCCGGCTCTACTTACGGCCGTACCTTGTTCGGAGGATCTTCTCAGAACACCACTGGCAATAACACTCTTAAGGGTGGTGCTGGTGACGATTACTTGAATGTTGATTATTCATCAGGCAATAATCTGCTCTCTGGAGACAATGGCAATGATTATCTCTCTGCCTCTGGCTACGAGTACGATGATGTCGGCGAAGGAAGCTATCGCACAGCGTCAGGCAATAACACCCTCAACGGTGGCGCTGGTGACGATCGCTTGATTGTTGACTCTTCATCAGGCAATAATCTACTCTCTGGTGGTGATGGCAATGATACTCTCTCGGCATTAGGTGACTACTATGGCAATGTGGTGTCTGGCAATAACACCCTTAAAGGTGGCGCTGGTAATGATAGCTTGAGTGCTGACGGTTCAGCAGGCGATAACCTACTCTCTGGTGGCAATGGCAATGATTATCTCTCTGTCTCTGGTGGCTACTACGATCCTGAAGTGTCTGGTAATAACACCCTTAAAGGTGGCGCTGGTAATGATAGCTTAAGTGCTTTCTTTTCAACAGGCAATAACTTACTGGATGGTGGCGATGACAAGGATAATCTTTCCGTCAATCTTGCCAGTGGTAATAACACCCTCAACGGTGGTGCTGGTGACGATTACTTGAGTGCTAATATTTCAACAGGGAATAACCTGCTTTCTGGTGGGGATGGCAATGATTCTCTCTTTGCCTCTGAGTTCGAGGGCTACAGGTTTGATAATACCAGTGGTAATAACACCCTCAACGGTGGTGCAGGTAAAGATTACTTGAATGTTAACTATTCACGAGGTGCTAATCTGCTCTCTGGTGGCGATGGCAACGATACTCTCTCCGGCTCTAGTTATGGTTACGGCTTCGGAGGATCTTTTTATAACACCACTGGCAATAACACCCTTAACGGTGGTGCTGGTGACGATAACTTGAATGTTGACTATTCATCAGGCAATAATCTGCTCTCTGGAGACAGTGGCAATGATTATCTATCCGCCTCTGGTTACCAATACGATAAGGACGGCAACGACGGCGAAGGAGTTTATCGCAGAGCATCAGGCAATAACACCCTTAATGGTGGTGCTGGTGACGATAAGTTAATTGTTGATTACTCAACAGGCAAGAACCTCCTGTTTGGGGGTGATGGCAATGATACCCTCTCCGCCTACGGTGCATTAGGCAATAACACTCTTAATGGTGGTTCTGGAAATGACTACCTCACAGGCGGTTTTGGCAATGACACCCTCTATGGAGGAGATGGTACTGATACCTTTGCCTTCAATAGTTACAATCAAGGTGTTGATCGTCTTTATGACTTCAACGCTACTAATGAACTGATTCAGGTATCGGCTACTGGTTTTGGTGGTGGGTTATCAATACCTTCACTTTCGGCTAGTCAGTTTACCCTTGGAACGTCTGCAACGACAAGCAATCAACGATTTATCTATGACAATATTACAGGTTCACTGTACTTTGACCAAGATGGTAGTGCGGGTGGATTTGCTCAGGTAAAATTTGCACAATTATCTGCTGGATTGTCATTAACCAAAAACAATTTTGTGGTTGTTTAATTGTAATTAGCACCAGCCCTTGCCCTGGCTGGTTCCCAGCCTCCAGGCTGGGAACCAATCCTGAGAGGCTCCGCCTCTAGTGGCTTGAGCAGAGGCAACACAGGATTTTGAGCTTATCTTCGTGCCATTCACCTTAGAATATTTTACGTTCTTCTAGATGGGCAAGAATATCTGAGCGATCGCGCCACACAGTCCGCAACTTTTTGTTGGCGAACATTTCTAACTGGTCGCTAATGTGCGGCGATCCGGGTTGAGTTGCATTACCATAGCTGGTGAGTGCCATTGCCCGTACAGGGTTGGAAAATTCAATTGCAGCCACATAGGAATCACCTCCAAATGCTTGGAACTGACCGTTTGCTCCAGGAGCAGAATTCAGTACCCGAAAAATTCCCAGGCTATCATCCCCACCATTACCAGGCAAATCCACATCACCCAACCGTAGCCGAAAAACCTGGCCCCACGGTACATCAATTGCCCCATAAGTCTTTTCTACCTCTGCTGCGGCTGCTTGCAGAGTTGCAACTGCACTTTCAGGATTAGCTAAACCATCGGGTGTAGTGCGTGGAGAATTTTCATTCCAGGGTTTACTAAACGTCTTATCCCAGTCCAGTTGTTGAACCCAAAAAGCAAATAATACTGCTCCGCGACTATCTGCATCAGCTTGCCGATCCCAGGCTTCTAAAACATTTGCTGCTTTTTGCCCTAAGTCCTGACCGTACTTGCGTGCAGCCGGAATTAAATCATCCAAAATCCGATCAGCTAGTTCCATACGGGTAGAGTGCTTGTATGCAACCATTTCATCAAAAGAGATTTTGTCATCCTCAGCCAACATCCTTACAGAACGTTGGGAGCGGAAACCCATGAAACGAGGTGCCATGTAAGGCGGGTAATTATCTGCTTTAATGGCGGCTGGAAATGTAGTTGTCCAAGGTGGGTCATTTGTATTTTGCAACCAGCCACTCTTCGGATCAACTATGCGCGGTAAATCTTGGTAAGGATGAATTTTTGTCCACAAGGTTTTAGATGTATTTCCTGGGATTATGCCTTCCCAATATTTAAAATCACCACTAGAACGCACCGGAACTTGACCGTTAAATAGGTGCATAATATGCCCTTCTCGATCCGCATACATCACCGTAAACATTGGCAATTGCAAGCGCTGGAGCGTTTTTTCAAACTGGTTAAGGTTTTTTGCTCGTGCCATATCCCACCACTGCTGGAGTACACCTGGTCGATCAAGACCTGCAACTCTTAGTGCTATGGCTTTACCATTTTTCTCGGCTACTATAGGCCCGTGGACAGAACTTTTCACTACTAATGGTTGCTCTTGTAAGGAGCCATCTTTCTGCTTCACCTTCAAGGAGAGGGTTTTTGTCTGAAAGTTACGAACTTTGTCATCAAACCGGTATCCATTCCCGGCCAGTGTGAGTTCATAAATATCCCAACCATCATAAGTATTAACAGTGTGAGTCCAACCTAAGTTGTTATTGAATGCGATCGCTAATACGGGAATACCTACAAGTGTTGCTCCATAAGCATCTATTCCGGGTGCGGTGATTTGGGCTTCATACCACAAAAATAAATCTGACCAAGGTAGATGTGGGTTCGCTAGCAACATAGCATTCCCATCAGCAGAATGACTTGGTGCGATCGCCCAACCATTAGATCCTGCTTGCAACTTTTCTTTGCTCAGACCTAATACTTGCTCAGGATTGACCACAAAGGTGAAATTGAGTACCCGATGTAAGTGAGCCATGACATCTTCTGCCTTGACTGGTAGCACCACCTCAACTTGATCATCAATTAAGTTAGGATTTTGTTTTGCATAAGCATTGATCCCAGTAGCAAAAGCATCGAGATAACTACGAAAAGTTGGACTCTGTGCCTTGTACCAAGAACGAGCACGTTCTGGTACTCCCGCAGTTTGTACCCAACGATCTGATTCCAGGTATTCCTCTCCCCAATATTCCGCCGCGCGTCCTCGTGCTTGACCATAGAGACGCAAAAGTAAATCTCCATGACTTTGCATTTGTGCCCAACCAAAGGCATAAAATGCACTCTGGTCATCTTTTCCGTAAATATGCGGTACACCGTATGTATCCCATAATATCTCTGTGGATTTTGTTGGTACAGCCACAGCGCGGCTTCCGATAAACAAAACCAGTATTAAGCTGAGTATTAAGGGTAAAACGCGTATTGATTTTCTTTTGTAAACTCTGAGTAAAGTATCAATCCTCATTAACACCACCATTTACAGATGTAACGACTGGGGATTAGGGATTGGGGATTAGGGATTGGGGAATGGGCATTGAAAAGAAGCTGAGGGGCGGGGTGCTGCTCTTGCTGATGAGAAAACTTTTCTCCCTGCTCCCTTACTTCGTCCCCAGTCCCCAGTCCCCAGTCCCCAGTCCCTAATTCCCAATCCCCTCTCAACACACAAGTAACTTTGACAAAGCAGATTTAAGCCGATCTCACAATACCACTTTGTTGAGAAAATATATCAAAACTGTAATGACATCCCTTATTCCGTTTAAAAAATGGAAAAAGGCTGCATGATCATGTAATCTATATATTTATCAAGAAAGATTATCAATTCTAATGATTAAAAAGCTGTTAAATATTGAGAGTGCCTATTGAAAAGAACTAACCAGCAGAGCGTAATAGTTTCAAATGACGGCAGGATCAAATGATAAAAGCAACTACACTCTCACCTAGAGAATTGAAAAAGCCACCCATTACAGCCTTCTTTGGTCTGGTTTTGGGAATATGTATGCTACTAATTTGCTTGGTGTACAGTGTGACGCTAGGTGCAGCAGAAATACCTCTAGGTAAGATTTTGACATCTTTTCTAGCCTTTGATGGTTCATACGATCACTTAGTTATTCAGACTGTGAGATTACCGCGATCGCTAATTGCTATCCTTGTAGGTTCATCTCTGGCTGTATCGGGAGCATTGATGCAGGGTTTAACGCGAAACCCTTTAGCAGATCCAGGTATTCTGGGTATTGAATCGGGAGCCGCGCTCTTTGTAGTTGTCGCAACTTTTATTTTTGGTAGCTCATCCCTAAGTGTTTATGCTCTTGCGGCATTTCTAGGTGCGGGAGTAACAGCGGTGTTAGTTTACATCCTTGGTTCTCTGGGACGGGGAGGAGCCACCCCACTGAATCTGACAGTAGCAGGAGCAGCGTTAACTGCTCTGATTTCTTCCTTCACCACTGGTATCCTCATTGTCAGTCAACAAACACTCGAAGAAGTGAGATTTTGGTTAGCTGGTTCATTATCTGGTCGAGATTTTAATTTATTCTTACAACTACTGCCTTTCGTCGGCATCGGATTAGTAGTAGCTTTTGCCCTCGGCAGACAAATTACCACTATGAGTTTAGGTGAAGATGTCGCTAAAGGTTTGGGTCAGCAGACAGCTTGGATCAAAATATTGACCGCTATCAGCGTAGTTTTACTAGCAGGAAGTTCCGTCGCTCTTGCAGGGCCAATCGGCTTCATTGGTTTAGTCGTTCCCCATATAGTGAGATTTTATATTAAAGCCGATTATCGTTGGATATTACCTTATTGTGCAGTTTTAGGTGCTATCTTACTCTTGGTCGCAGATATTGCCGCCCGTGTATTGCTCAAACCACAGGAGTTACCTGTAGGTGTAATGACAGCAATAGTTGGCGCTCCTTTTTTTGTCTACCTGGCTAAGTCGAAGGTGAAAAAATGAGTTTTGATTGGCTAGTCATTCGTTCTCCGGCGATATCTTTCCGAATTGACCGACGTGTACCAATCATACTGCTATGTTTGGCAGTAGCGATCGCAGTGGCGATGGTGATCAATGTCGGGCGTGGTGAATATCCAATCTCGCCTTTAGATATCGTGAAAACTATATTGGGTTTAGATACAGGAAACCCAGACCATCAATTCGTGATTCAAAATCTGCGTCTACCCCGCACCCTTGTAGCTTTTATGGTGGGAATGGCGCTGGCAATTTCTGGTACTATTTTCCAAGGGCTGACGCGTAATCCATTGGCTGACCCAGGTATTATCGGCATCAATGCTGGGGCGAGTCTGGCAGCAGTTATAGTAATTGTACTATTTCCATCAGCACCAATTTATACCTTGCCTTTGTCGGCTTTTGCTGGTGCATTGCTGATGGCGATTTTAATTTACTCGCTGGCTTGGAATAACGGTAGTTCCCCGATTCTATTAATTTTAATGGGTGTTGGTCTATCTGCGATCGCCAGTGCCATAACCAGCTTAATGATTACCTTTGGCGAAATTAATGACGTTAGTAATGCTTTGGTTTGGTTAGCTGGGAGCGTCTACGGCCGGACTTGGGAGCAAGTCTTTTCTCTGTTACCTTGGTTAATTGTTTTTGTCCCAATGGCTTTGACACTAGCAAGGCATTTGAACGCTTTAAATTTAGGAGATGATGTCGCCAAAAGTTTAGGTAGTCAAGTGGAATGGCAACGTGGTTTACTCGTGCTGGTGGGTGTAGCCTTAGCAGGTGCGGGAGTCGCCACCGCCGGAAATATTGGTTTTATTGGTTTAATCGCACCTCATTTAGGACGACAGTTGGTAGGTGGAACCCATGAAGGCTTGATTCCTACTTCCGCCCTCTTGGGGGGAGCAATTGTTGTGATAGCAGACTTGCTAGGAAGAACTCTGTTTGCACCTATCGAACTTCCTTGTGGAATCGTAACTGCTGCTATTGGCGCTCCTTATTTTCTTTATTTATTAATTCGTAACCGCAAAAAATAAAGGATTGGGGACTGGGGACTTGCTAAAAATCATATTTTATCAATCCAAAATCTAAAATCTAAAATGGTTTCACTTATGAAAGGACTCTCAACCAAAAGTCTGTCTTTAGCTTACGATGGTGCGCTGATTATCCGTGACCTAAATTTAGCAATCCCCACCGGACAAATTAGTGGTTTAGTTGGTGCTAATGGTTGTGGTAAATCAACGTTATTACGAGGTTTAGCAAGATTACTCAAACCCCGTGGCGGTACAGTATATCTTGATGGAACATCTATTTTTAATCTTTCCACCAAAGAAGTAGCACAGCAGTTAGGTATTTTGCCCCAAGGGCCAGTAGCGCCGGAAGGGTTAACAGTGCGAGATTTGGTAGCACAAGGACGTTATCCTTATCAAAATTGGTTGCAGCAGTGGTCGGAAAAAGATGAAAAAATCGTGCAGCAAGCACTAGAAATTACAGATTTGTTGAAATTAGCAGATAGAGCATTAGATACTTTGTCTGGTGGACAACGACAAAGAGCTTGGATTGCAATGGCATTGGCACAAGATACAGATATTTTACTTTTAGATGAACCGACTACTTTTTTAGATTTGGCGCACCAGATAGAGATTTTGGATTTATTGTATGAGTTGAACCAAAATCAGGGACGGACAATTGTGATGGTGCTACATGATTTAAATCAGGCGTGTCGTTATGCTGATTATTTAGTTGCAGTCAAAGATGGTCGAATTTTTGCTGCTGGGGAACCAAAGCTAGTGATGACTCAAGAAATGGTTCAGGAGGTTTTTGGGTTAGAGTGTCAAATTATCCCTGACCCAGTAGTAAAGACACCGATGTGTGTACCGATAGGACGCAAGGGAAAAGTAAATAATAAAAAGGAGTCAGAATTCAGAATTCAGAATTCAGAATACTCTATCCATGAAGGGATAGAGTTTTAAATGAGTGAAAAAAAATTCATCCTAGTTTCGCGCCACTTGCGGGCCAGGTTTTAAATCAATATTCATTACCCAGTCGTACAGAATTCATACTGAATTCTGACTCCTGAGTTCTGAATTCTTCCTATAAATTTTCTGCAATGACTGATTAGATTTCTACTAAAGACATTGCTTAAAAATACACTTTCTAGTGCAGATTATTTTAACTCACATTCACCTAACTACAAACAACAAACAGTGACAATCACATCACAATCTCCTAGAGTATCTAAAAATCGTAGTAATTCAGCCCATCCTTTACAACGCTTGCTCAACTATGGCAGCCAATATCGTCAACAAATTTGGCAAGCAACAACATTTTCGATCATCAATACACTTTTAGACTTAGCACCACCGTGGTTGATTGGTACTGCGGTAGATATTCTCGTAAAGCAGCAAGATTCTCTAATTGCAAAGTTGGGAATAAAAGATGTATTTTCACAATTTTTATTGCTTTCTATTGTCACTGTCATTATTTGGATATTTGAATCACTTTCTCAGTACGCCTATGATAGAATTTGGCGTAGTCTAGCTCAAAATATCCAGCATAGTTTACGCTTAGATACTTACAATCATGTCCAAGAATTAGATTCAGCTTACTTTGAAGAAAGCAGCACTGGTCGTTTGATGTCAATTTTGAATGATGATATCAATCAGTTAGAAGATTTTTTAAACTTTGGAGCTAATGATATCATCCAGATTAGCACCTCAATCATTATTTTAACTGTTGGTGCTTTCTTTGTTTTACCTCCTTCCATTACCCTAGCAGTAATGTTGCCCATGCCATTTATTGTTTGGGGTTCATTTACTTATCAAAAGCGTCTGGAAGCCCGTTATGCTGAGGTGCGGGAAAAGGTAAGTTTTTTGAATTCACGATTGGCAAATAATCTTAGTGGAATTAACACAATTAAAAGTTTCACTGCTGAAGATTATGAAAGCGCTAGATTAGCAGGAGATAGCGAAGCATATAGAAAAAGTAACAACAAAGCAATTAAACTTTCTGCCGCATTTGTGCCCTTAATTAGAATGTTAGTTTTAGTAGGGTTTACAGCCTTATTATTTTGGGGAGGGATGGCGGCATATGCTGGTCAAATATCTATTGGTAATTACAGTGTTTTACTCGTTTTAGTACAGAGATTATTGTGGCCATTAGTCACATTAGGAGAAATATTCGACAAATATCAAAGGTCAATGTCTTCTGCCAATCGGATTATGAATTTGTTAGATGCTCCCATCAATATTATTAGAGGAAATATATCTTTAAATGTCGCTCAGGTACGTGGCGAAATTGACTTTAAGCAAGTAACTTTTGCTTATCAAAATAGAGAACCAGTAATTAAAAAACTATCTTTACATATTCCCTATAGCAAAACTATTGCTATTGTTGGGTCTACAGGTTCCGGGAAAAGTACCTTAGTTAAATTACTACTGCGATTTTATGATATTTCTTCTGGAACAATTACTATTGATGGTATTGATATCCAAAAATTAAACTTACGCGATTTGCGTCGCAGTATCGGTTTGGTTAGCCAAGACGTATTCTTATTTCATGGTACGGTTGCTGAAAATATCGCCTATGGTACTTTTGATGCTACCGATGAACAAATAATTGCAGCTGCGAAAATTGCCGAAGCTGATGATTTTATTATCCGTCTACCCCAAGGTTATGAGACAATGGTTGGTGAGCGGGGTCAAAAATTATCTGGTGGACAACGCCAAAGAATTGCGATCGCTAGGGCTGTTTTAAAGAATCCACCAATTTTGATTTTAGATGAAGCCACCTCAGCAGTGGATAATGAAACTGAAGCTGCTATTCAGCGTTCTTTGGAACGCATCACTGCTAATCGAACGACAATAGCCATAGCTCATCGTCTTTCCACTATCCGCAATGCTGATTGTATTTATGTGATGGAATATGGAGAATTCGTTGAGTCGGGAACACACGAAAAATTGTTGGAGAAGAATGGAATTTATGCTGGTTTGTGGAACGTGCAATCGGGAATGAAAAATCTTGGTTAGTAGGGAAATGAATTAGATTAATAGCGATCGCAATCCTCTGGAAGTAGCGGGTAAGTGCGATTCCTGATGATCCGATAATTTAGAGGTTGCTTGAAAAGGGTTATTGCTGTGACTTAGGGGGATCTAAAATTTTTGATACTGAAAATAAGACTTTTCAAACATCCTCTTATACAGTTTCTTTATGAAGCTGCGGTGTAAACACAAGTCTGGAGTAGTTTACGAATCTGGTTTTTACCCCACCCTAACCCTCCCCTTGGAAAGGGGAGAACTGGATTTATTTTCCCCCCTTTCCAAGGGGGGATTAAGGGGGGGTAACTTGTGTATATACCGCCTTACCAAGAGGGGTTCATAAGGCGCATCTTCATACAGAATTGGTATTAGAGTCAAATCAAACATATCTTACCAAAGCTATGATTTTGCAGGCGGAATTTGCGCGAAAATCTTAGACTGCAAAAGTTCGGGAAATTTTTCCCAAACTATGCCACCTTTACGACTCTTGATATACAGTTGCATAAATTCTATTAACGCTGCTGAACTTTCTTCTGGGGAAAGATTGACAAATAGATAGGTGGGTTTCTCGTGGCTAGATACAGATACAACACAGCCTTGACTGCAAGCCCAAAGACATCCTACAGGCTGAATTTCTAGTTCGTCAGGATGGAATTGTTGGTTACATAAACTATTTAGTTTGTCAAGTAAAGTATTTCCATCAAAAGGCGGATTTTCTGGTCGTTCTTCAGATGAACGATGGCAGGCTTTGCAGACGAATAGCGTGTGTTTAGTCATGGGTTAAGGTGTGTTGACTGGGTATTTAAATAAATCATCAATTACGGCATCAGCCGCAAGCAAAACTGACTCTCTCAAGGTTGATACTTTTACTAAGTAAACATGATTTTTCTGAACGGTTTTAAGCGTTTTGCATAGTGGTTTTTGTTTGAGTTATTTCAATTATTTTTCATTGTCATCTTCATAAATTCTTCTAAATATAATATCACCGTCTACTCCTATAGTTATTCTTCAGGAATAAAAAGGTATATCTTTGTAGTAAAAACATCTTGCTTCATCAGAAAAATAGTAGCCGGATTTACAGACGAATATGATATGTTCGGGAAATTGAGTTAGTGAGCATTGACTAGATATTTAAATAAGTCATCAATAACTGCATCAGTTCCTAGCATATTTGTTGCAGCCCATGCCATAAAATCAACATAATAAACGTGATTTTCTTGAACAGCTTTAAGTTTTTTCCAAAGTGGCTCCTGTTGTTTTTTTGCCAGAAATTTATTGCCATTTCTCGAAAAAGTTGTCACAAATAAAATATCGCCATCAGCTTTTTCTAATTCCTCCAAAGAAATAGGAAAAGCTCCATAGGTTGAATCGATATTTTGTGAGGCTGGACGCTGCAAAAGTGCATCACTGATAATGGAGCCAGGAAATGAGTTTTTGGAATCAATGTATATCTGCTCACGTCCAACAGTTACAAAGGATATTTTTTTGCCTTGATAGCGATTTCCCAATGCTAATTTTAGCTTTTCTATTCGCTGATAGTAGCGATCCCAAAGTGCTTTTTCAGCCTCTTGCCTCCCCAAGGATTCAGCTACAAAACTCAGATGTTTTTGCCAGCTTATGTAATCAATCTCACCTAATACTGTAGGAGCAATTTTAGATAGTAAAGGATAAATTGGCTTGAACCAATCTACACCAATAATTAAATCTGGTTTGAGTCGTAACGTTGCTTCTAAATTTGGTTGTGAAAGTCCAAGTAATTTTATTCCATCCGTTTCACCATTAATGGATGTCAGAGAGTTTCCCTCTATGTAAATTTCGTTAGTTGTCCCGATGGGTTTAACCCCAAGTGCTAAGACATTGCCTAAAGTACATGAGGATAAGGTAATAACACGCTGGGGGTTAACGGGAACACAGGTTTCCCCCATTGTGTGTTTAACCATGCGACATTCTGCGGTTGGTTGTTTAGGTAAAGATGATATATTTTGAGATGTGTGGAGATTGCAAGCTGTAACTAGAGTAAATCCGAAGATGCCTAATATTAGCCAGTAAGAAAAATGTCGCATGATTGTCTCAATTATTAAAACTGCCAAGAAATAGTTCCTTGAACTGTAAAAGGTTGTCCATAATAAACACGATTACCTAGTGAGCTTTCAAAATAGTCTATGTCAAATAGATTTTTGAAGTTGAGTGCGGCTCTGAATCGATCTTGTTTGTAGAAAATAGAGGCATCAGTCCGAAAATAGCTAGGTACAGTATAAGTGTTATCAAAATTAGCGCGATCGCCTACAAAAAACAAGCCTATTCCCGCCCCTAAGCCTTGTAAGTTACCTTTTTGAATTTCGTAGCTCGTCCACAAGTTGAAAGAATGATTGGCACTATTTGACAATCGGTTGCCTGGTGTCAAAGTATTATCTTTCGTAATGCGGGCATCGATATAAGCATAGCCAGCAAAAATATTCCATCCTGGTAAAAGTTCACCCGCCAGATTCAGTTCAACCCCTTGGCTATTCTGCTCACCTACTTGGATAGAAAAGTTTGGTCTGTTAGGATCTTCTGTCGTGACATTGGTACGGGTTAAATCAAATAAGGCTAGGGTTGCGGAAAGGCGATCATTCAAATCTGCTTTTACCCCAACCTCATACTGATTACCGCGTTCTGGCTCGAAGGAAGAGTCAACACCAAAAAAGTATGAGCCGCCTGGTGGAGTGAATGAACTTGTGTAACTGGTATAGAGAGAGATAGCGGGGATGGGTTGATAGACAATGCCAAAACGAGGACTGAATGCACTATCTGTCCCACTGCTTTCTGTGTTACTGATTAAATCTTCATATTTTCGATCAATCACGTCAAACCGCCCACCTAATAGCACTTTCAAGTTATCTGTCAGGGAAACTTGGTCTTGCAGATAAATTCCTAATGAGTTCGTCTGCTGTCGAACTGCAAAAGAAGAAGGGACTTGTACTCCTCGCGGTTGACCATATATAGGATTGAAGATATCAATTGATGCCGCCTCGAATTCATCAATTGGTGGATTAAAGTTGTCAAAACGATTTAAATCAAACCCAAATAGTAGCTGATGTTGAATTGAACCTGTGGAGAACTTACCGATTAGATTAGTCGTCATCGCATAATTTTTATTTTCAGAAGATCCTTCTGACGCTGAACGCCTCCAAGTTCGATTATCTGGTTCTAAACCATTAGAATCGGTGCGGCGTTGAAAGAGATCACGAAATACAAACCTCAACGCATTGTTTAACGACCAATTTTCGTTAAACTTATGGTCTAGCCGATATCCAAGCCTGATAATTGTCTGCTCAATGCTATCAGAAGGTTCAAAAAGGTTGAGATTACGGGACACTTTCCCGTTTGGATTAGGTAATAAACTACCAATCACAGGTACGCCAGATGCGATCGTATCTCTTGTTGTGATGTATTCTGCTTCCAAGTTCAGGTTAGTTTTCTCGCCAAGTGCTACACTAATTACAGGCGATATATTGAAGCTTTCACCATTAAAGAAATCAACAAAGCTACCTGAATTTCTGTAGGCTAAGTTGAGTCTATATAAGACTGTCTTCGAGTCATTTAGCGGCCCCGATAAATCAACCGCACCTCGATAAAAACTATAGCTGCCAATAGTTGCTTCAACAGCATAAAAAGGGTCGGGCAAAGGACGTTTAGATATGAGGTTGATACTTCCCCCTGGATTACCCAAACCAAATAAAACTGATGCAGGGCCTTTGAGAACTTCGACTCGCTCAATACTGGAAAGTTCACTCACCTGTCCAGCCAATGTGTCAATGAGTCCATCTCTCAGAAGATTCGTTTCTGTTGCATCAAATCCGCGAATGCTATAGAAAGTAAATGGGCCAAAGTTAAAACTCTGATTGACACCAGCAACATTTCTGAGCGCATCGTCTAAACGAGTTACCTGTTGGTCGCGCAATACTTCTTGTGGTACTACTTGAATTGATTGGGGAATGTCACGCAAAGGTGTATCAGTTTTTGTCCCAGTCGTAGTATTTGTTACACTATACCCATCTTCCTCACCCGTCACCACTAACTCAATTGGCTCATCCTGCTGTGCTGCTGGTTCCTCTTGCGGTGTCTCACTTGCTGGCTTCTGTGGTATTTCCGGTGGCTGTGTCGCCGTTGCAGCAGGTGTTATCCCAAAAATTAAACCTTCATCACTATCAAATAAATCAACTTTGGGCGAACTTATCTCACCTGTCACCGTTAACCGGATAGTATTTGCATCGATATTGGTTACGGTGACCCCTGTAATTCCACTG
Source organism: Nostoc sp. CALU 546 (assembly GCF_048836525.1). NCBI lineage: Bacteria > Bacillati > Cyanobacteriota > Cyanophyceae > Nostocales > Nostocaceae > Nostoc > Nostoc sp. CALU 546. Next base: position 29,857 of record NZ_JAWJTF010000049.1, on the reverse strand, counting down.
ACAGGATTTTCTTGACGAAACTCACTACCAGATGCCAAACTTAACTGAGCATTGGGAATATCTGCAATAAAATTATTCCCTTCACTCTTAATTACAGGCTGCAACTTATCTGAACCTGTATTCTCTAAAATTACTTCTAGTTCCTTGTCTGTTGGCCTTAGCTTTACACCTGTTACCTGAATTATCCCTTGGGCAAGCCACTGATTAACCGTAGTCGCTGAACGCTCAATTTCGTTTAAACGAAGAATTTTCTGATTACTTTTAACCGTAGTTGCCACAGGAGACGTATTTGGATCAGAATTAGTAAAACTTGCTTCTGCCCCAGCTGGCAAGGCAACCAATCCCAAGAAAGAGCCAAGCATCAATACCTTCAACCAGCAATAATTTGACATCAATGCTCACACCATTAATAAGAATTAGTTTCAATAAATTACAGCAAAAATCGGTGTGGTAGAAGTCTCATCCGATAGGTAGACGGAATTTTTTCGATAGCTAAACGGAATTTTTTTGCAGTTTTTGGTATTCCTTGGGGTTCATGCCAAACTGTTTGCGGAATGCAGCCGCAAACGGACTGCGACTGTTGTAACCCATTGCATGAGCAATTTCGGTAATTTTCATCTCTCCTGTGTCTAGCAGTTGTCTTGCTTGTTCAAGTTTGTAGTGACGCAGATAGCCAAATACTGTTGTTCCAAAACAGGAACGAAAGCCGCGTTTAAGGGTGCATTCATTTAAACCAACTCGTCGCGCTAATTCATTCAAAGATAGTGGATTGTCCAACCGTTGCAGTAAAATTTCCCTAGCATGGTGAATTCTATCTACTACATCTGGTTGCAAAGATTGAATATTGCTTTTACCATCACGAATCTCAATCTCTTGCCCTAGAAGCATTCCCATTAGTTCTAGCACTTTCCCCTCTAAGTATATACGTTTAGCAATTCCTCGATAGGGACAATGCAAAATTTGCTGTGCAACTCTCTGCATGGGTAGGGTTGCAGTGCCACAACGATGGTACTTTAGCTGATCATAGGGTCGAATTAAGTGCTGTAACTCTTTTGGTAGTTGACCTTCACTATTCCCAGCAAAGGAACGCAGCAACTCAGGCTGTATTGTAAATTCAACCTCAAGGAATGGCTGTTCATGATAAGATTCGGATTTTATTTTAGGAGTTAAACCACTGCCGTGGAAAATATACTGTCCGCCACGGATGGATGTATATTTATCTTCGTGTCCCCCTGAAAAATGGAAGTGGTAATGTAGCGAATGTTCTGTTTCTGGGCATTCAAAAATTGTGCGATCGCACAATCGCAAGTCACCAATGCATAGATCCAATCCTGGACGCAGTTGGATTTCCCGCCAGTAGCCCTTTCCCAGTAACCTTGGGTAATTATAGATCAGATCCAACCCATCATCGGGGTCTGGATGTTGGGAACTATCAACCTTTCCCTGATGCAGTAACTCATCGAAGGCTTGGTTGGAGATGGAGATGGTCATAGTTAATACCACTGAGATTAAAGTAAAATTTATAACAAAAGTTTATACAAAAGGACTAAACCTAAGTCAAATTTACTTGGAGATAAATAAGAAATATTTCTAATATTGTTGCATAAAATTACTAGTACAATTACCTTAATCTCTCACCGATGGTCGCGGAATGTCTGTTTAAGTTTGTCCTTATCTCCAGAGGCTCAATGAATACATCCCAGGCGACAGCCCAGGAAGCCATACAGTTCAGATAAGACCAAAACACTTGTAGAGACGGCGATTTATAGCGTCTTGAAAACCCACAATTTTGTACAATTAGCCCTTAACCCAAGCCTATTGCTCCAGGAACGACTTAAAGGATTCAAGCCTTGAAAGTTTAGATTTTGCTGAGAAATCCATAAGAATTTTTTAAACAAAATCTCAGCTTTCTAGATATTAATCCTTAGATATGCATAATTTTTATACTAATTATTCAAGCAATAATTGGTTCAAAGTTCAACTCAAAAGCTATATTGTTGATTAATTATTGAGGTATTTAAATCATGAAATTCAGAATTTTATTAATCCTAAGTTTTTCTTCTATTGTTATGGTTAGCTGTACTCCAGAAGTATCAAGTAATCAATCTAAGGAAAGTGCGATCGCTGTGAATACATCTGTTCCTACATCTTCAACTCCGGCGAAGTCTTTAGCCTCCTCAGCACAATCTCAAAGGTCAACTGCTACTAAGTCAGGCACTTTTGTTTCTGGAGAACATACAACTCAGGGAACAGTCAATATTACAACCAAAGACGGTAAATCATTTCTAGAGCTTGAACAGTCATTTAAAACCTCTGAATCAGGCCCGGATTTAGTAGTAATTTTGCATCGTTCAGATAATGTAATTGGTTCAACTAAGCCACCAGCTTATTCTTTAAAAAATGGAGATTATATCATTATTGCTCCATTAAAAAAATATAGCGGCGCTCAAACATATTCTATTCCTAATAATATCAATTTAGCAGATTACAAATCTGCCGCTATCTGGTGTCGCAAGTTCAATGCTACTTTTGGTGCTGCTAATTTGAGTAGTTAACTCATTCCCCGGCTTCAAGTCGGGGGATTTCGAGTCATTGGTCATTAGTCATTGGTGCTAATGACTAATGACTAATGACTAAATCGGCGGGCGGCTATCCCGGACACCCCTCAAAGGGATGGGATTCCCGCCGATTTTCGTTAATTGTCGTAGCTGGCGATCGCAATAATAGTAGATAAAGGCACTTCCGCAAAATACTGTTGCTGAAATTGTTCTTCTCGGACAGCAGCTAAAAATCGTGCAACGGCTGCGTCAGCAAGGTTTTCGGCACTATCGCTTGGATGCCAGGTGATTTGCAAAGAACGGTCTTGTCGTGTAACTGTAAACCCTAAATATTTTAAAGCTTTGATTCCGACAAGTAAGGTTTGGTCGCTGATGCCAATTTTCTCTAAAAGTTGTACGCGGGTAACTAGTTGATTTGTGCGACTGAGATATTTGGCAATTCCTACAAGAGTTAGCCAAATTTGATTAGGTGGTTGGTGCTTGGGTTTAGACCAAGCGATCGCTAATTGTTGCTGATTTTCAACCCCAGATCCAGAGCGGCTTGTCATTAAACATCGCCGCAACCACATACGTAAATCATCCCAATTAGTGGGACAATCTTCAATAATCCAGTGCTGAGTGCTGTTAGCGGTAGCTGCTGAGTATTCCTGATTTCGCAAATCTAGGATGAAGGGTGTTAGCGATAGCGGGGCGTTAAGTGCTGAATTAACAGAAGAACGCACAGCAATTAATCTGATTTCATAACGTTTTTTGAAGGTGTTGTAGTCTAATTCTGCTATGCAATCACACCTTCCTATGGGCAATTCATCTTTGTAGTGTCCCCACCATATACCAGGAAAAGCACTTCTGCTGGAATCATCTCGAATGTCAAACTCAGTTTTAATGTACTGTACCTTTTTCCCTTGCCAATCCTGCTGATTGCGATGCCAACTATTTTCAAACCAGCAGTTTTGAATTAGCAATTTTGGAACAGGATTACCCATTCCACAAGGTTCTAGTAGTTTCAGTTCTAAAAATAACTCTTTCCCCAAATCTGCGACTGTCACCGTCAAGTCTGCTTGTACGGTTGGTGTTAGAGTTGTGCTACCTAAAGTTTGCCGCAACTGCTGATTAATCGCCGCTGTAAATAAAGGAATATTCTCTACCAATAAACTCAAACCCGCTGCAAAGGGATGTCCCCCAAAACGGTGTAACAAATGTGCTTGGTCTTTTACCAATTGGTATAAATCGACCGAATTCACCGAACGGGCAGAACCACGAGCGACGAGGGATTGGGGATCGGGGATTAGGGATTGGGAAGAGTCTTCTCCAGTACCTAGTCCCCAGTCCCCAGTCCCCAATCCTTCCGTGCTTAACAAAATCGTTGGGCGACCTGTTTCTTGTGCTACCTGTCCGGCGACTAAACCCAATACACCCGCAGGCCATTGGGCATCTTCTAGGACTATGACGCTGGTGGTTGATAAGTCTAATTGGGTGAGTTTTTGCGCCACTTGTGCTTGCACATCTTTTTGTAAAGATTTGCGGCGGGTGTTGGCGAGTTCTGTAACTTCGGCTAGTTCGTTACAACGTTTGGCATCGCGGCTAGTTAATAATTCAACGCAGAAACTAGCATCACCTTGAATGCGGCTAACGGCGTTAATTCTTGGCCCCAAACCAAAGGAAATATCTGTGGGGCGATCGCCATTTTTCTGGCACAATTCTAATAATCGCCCTACCCCTGGACGTCGCCGCGCTGCTGGTGGCTGTTTAAAATCTTCTTGCAGTCGTTGAATTCCCATCTGCGCTAAGTAGCGGCAATCTCCACTTAACTGCACTAAGTCGGCAATTAATCCAACTGCAACTAAATCTAATAAATCCTCTAACGGATATTTTGCAACATTAGGCAGAGTTTGATACAGTGCTTCCACCAACTTATAAGCTACCGCCACCCCAGAAAGATTAAATAGCTGATGTTCCCTTGGTAAATAGCGGGGATTGATAATTGCTGCGACGGGTGGACGTTCGGCGGGTAAGGTGTGATGGTCTGTAACTATTACATCTATACCTAACTGTTTGGCATAGATAATTTCCTCAAGGTTTGTGCTACCTGTGTCGCAAGTAACTATTAATTTGCAACCTTGTTTTGCTAAGTTATCAATTCCTTGCTGATTAAGTCCGTGGGATTCTTTCAGGCGATTGGGAATATAGTAAGTTAATTGAGTATTTTGAGCGAAAAACTGCCCCAATCCGTCCCAAAGTACAGATGTGGCGGTAATGCCATCGGCATCGAAGTCTCCCCAGATGGCAATTATTTCTTTAGTATTGCGTGCTTGTTGCAATCGGGCGATCGCCAGCTGCATTTCTTGCCCAAACTCAAAGGGACTCTTTGGTTGATAAGCTTTATGGTTGACAAAAGCTGTTAATTGTTGATTATCTTTAATTCCTCTTTGCCACAACAATTGTGCTGCATACAGTCCACTTGATGCAGGTGTATACTGTTTCACTGCTTGGATAAACCACTCTGGTGGTTGTTCACTTGCAGATATAATCCACTGCTGTTGTTCTGGCATATAAATACATCTTGGTAATGAAGTCCAAACCCTGGATTTACCCCCCTTAATCCCCCCTTGCCAAGGCTACCGTGTATACACAACTCGAATTACCCCCCTTAATCCCCCCTTGGAAAGGGGGGAAACCGGAAAATCTAGTTCCCTCCCCTTTCCAAGGGGAGGGTTAGGGTGGGGTAAAACCCTGGTTAATCAGCTATTTCAGACTTGTGTATACACCGTAGCCTTGCCAAGGGGGGAAATATCTGGCTCTCCCCCTTGGCAAGAGTTAGAGGGGGTCAGAAGGACTTGTATGTACACCGTAGTCTTGCGAAGGAGGAGTTGGGGTCAGAAGGACTTGTGTGTACACCTTAGCCCCAGGGGATTAAGGGGAGCCAGTGCGGTCTTCCCCAAGTAGAGCATCTGGCGTGTGGGGTGCAGGGTAATGTTAGCTTTCGGAAGTTTCCTGGGAGAACCTCTTATGGATAGTTCTTGTGGATTCTCCATCAGCAGCTACCGTTATGAGATAGTCCATTAAACCATCTGAGAAGGGGAGACGTAAGTGGAAAGTACCATCGGGTTTGATTTTGATGGAATGACCACCAATGTTTACGCTTGTATTTGGTTGGGTTGCTCCGTGAATAATCAACTCAGCATCGGCCACAAACCAAAAATCTCCGTGGGGATGACTGAAGACACGAACGTTAGGTGAACGGGCTATGAGTAACCAGCGTAGTTTACCGCCGTAGGCATCGCCATTAGCGATATAGCCAATTTCAACCATGTAGTCGCGATCGCTAACAGGAATTGCCACAAAGCGATCGCGTGCTACCTCTTCACATTCATACTGCTGTACAAGCTGGGGACTTTGATAACTCAAGTCAATCTCAGTTACATCGTAGAGCCGCACTACCAATTGGGAACCACCCTGTTGATGCAGCATTTCCTTTTGAGCCGGGGAAATGTACCAAGATACATAAGCCCATTTGGGAGTGCGGGGTGTGAGCGCAATATAGCTCTCTTCTTCACTGCTCTCTTCTTCACTGCTCTCTTCTTCTACATCTACCAAATCAATAGCTGTTTCGCTTGTTAACGCTACATCTTCAACGGTGGGATCTGTGGTGGGATCTGGATAGACAGGACTGAAAACACGAACGATCGCTGACTGGGCGATGAATAACCAGCGATCGCCATCAGCGACATAGCCAATTTCAGCTATGTAATCGCGATCGCTGATGGGAATTTCCACAAAACGATCGTGTGCTGTCTCTTCACATTCATACTGCTGGACAAACTCAGGACTTTGATAACTCAGGTCTATCCCAGTAACATCATAGAGCCGCACTAGCAATTGAGAGCCGCCCTGTTGTTGCAGCGCTGCTTTCTTGGTTTCGGAAATCTCCCAAGAGACTTCAGCCCATTGAGAAGTGCGGGGTGTGAGTACAATACTGCTCTCTTCTTCACTGCTCTCTTCTTCACCGATCTCTTCTTGGACACCTACCAAGTCAATATCTGTTTCATCTGCAATTGCTACATCTTCAACTATGGGATCTGGATAGATCGGACTGAAGACACGAACAATAGCTGAACGGGCAATGAATAACCAGCGTTCGCCATCAGCAGCATAGCCAATTTCAGCTATGTAGTCGCGATCGGTGACGGGAATATCCACCAGACCATCGTCTGCTGTCTCTTCACATTCATACTGCTTTACAAGCTGAGGACTTTGATAACTCAGGTCAATGCCAGTCACATCGTAGAGCCGCACTACCAACTGATAGCCGCCTTGTTCTCGTAGCGCTGCTTTCTTGGCTTCGGAAATCTCCCAAGAGACATAAGCCAATGTATAAGTATGTGGTGTGAGCACAATATTGCTCTCTTCATCTGCATCTACCAAACTAATACCTGTTTCGGCTGCAATTGGCTCATTGTCAACCGTAGTATCAGTTTCTCCTTGGGCATCTGATCCCAAAGTGGTAGCCCAGGCTCCCATCCCTGCACCTGCTGCTAAAGCCGCAGCGGTGGCAAAGTCTGTGGAGTCAGCTTCAGCCACACCTTCCCCAATAGTCGGTTCTGCTGGAGATGTTTCTTCTGGAAAATCGATGGTGGGTTCGGCTGCATCCGCCACCACATTCAATACATCTTCTGGAAATGGAAATTCTGGCAAATTTAGCAGTGAGGATGTTTCTGTCGCTGACGGTTCCACATCATCTGCGACATCGGCTGCAACTTCCCCAGACTCCGGTAAGGGAAATTCATCTACTGAGTCTTCAGTTGAGGTAATACTATCTAGCCAGTTCAATTCTGCCTGAAGTTCCTCATCTATCTGATCTTCATTAACTTCTGTGTCCCAATACGCAAAACTAGATGTTGCTTCTGGCACATCTGGTAATTCTGGAAGTGGGTCTTTCACCTCAGATGAAGGAAGTTCTACATCAGATGTTTCTTCTGGAATATTAGCCAGATGAGGATATGGAGTATTAACTACCGCAGCTGGGGCTTCTATGTCCCATGCAACTTCATCAGACTCAGGATTGCTGTCCTCAGTATAATTGTCTAGCTCAATTGTCTCATCAAGCGGGACTATTTCTGTTTCTTTGTTAGTAAAGGCAGGCCAGGTAGCCGCCCCGATACCCGTTGCTAGAGCCGCACCACCAGTTAAAGCTGCGGCTCCTAAGTTGTTATTGTTATTTTGCGATCCATTAGCAACACCTGAAGTTGTGCCTTCATACAGGTTAGAAGTGCCATTAGTTGCCTCTTGGACTAAATTTGATGTCCCCTGAGTAGCATTCTGGGTCAGGTCAGATTGTGTTTGAGCATAGATGTTGAAAGGAGTGCGATCGGGGGTTTCTTGCTCTTGGAATTGCGGTACTGGTTGCTCCTCAAGCATCGCTCCATTCAGGGAGGAAGCTGTGCTGGCATCGAGAACCGTTGTTTCTCCATCCTCTGTGTTGGGTGGATGAGGATTTGATTCTGGTAAGTTGTCTGTTTTCTCTGTGGGTAATGAGCGTTTTCCCAGAGTCCACCATAGTAAGCCTCCAGCTACACCCAGAAAAAAGACAGGTAGTAGCAACCAAATTGGTGTTTCTTTATTGACAATTGGACTGTTTTGTGGAGGTGCAGCCGCCACAAAGGGCTGTTCGCCAAATACAGAAGCACTGGCACTAGGGGAAGGCGTAGCTGCTGGTGTTGTCTCGGCACTGGGGGAAGCAGCTACAGCAGGTTGTAATACCCTGGTTGCGATCGCCTCTGCTTCAACAGTCATCGCTTGTTCTATAGCCTGTTGTCCTGGGGGTGCTAGGGTAAAGCCGAGAAAATCTACTGTGGTTAAGTTAGGATTTTTTTTGTAAACGTAAACTAAAGGTTGCGAGAAGGGATATCTAGCATCATCTGGCAAGGCTTGATGTAATTGCAGAACTCGCACATCTTTCAACTTCGATACCTGATTAGCTAATACATAGCTGATGCCATCTTTGCCTAGTTCTTTGATGACTTCTGCGGTATCATCCTCAGTTAGTTGGGTAGCATTGGCTCCTGTCGCAAACTCAGCCGTCTTAAAGGCTGGATAGGTACGAAAAGTATTGCGAGTTTCACTTGTATTAGGGTGATCGATTAACCTAATCTTCCCTGAAGGCCCTCCCAGTTGTGACCAATTTGTAATTTGTCCCCGAAAAATCCGGGCGAATTGCCTACTAGTCAAGCTTCCTTTGAAAGGATTTTCTGCACCAACTACGATCGCAATCTTTTCACGGCGCAAGCGAACTTGCTCTAGTCCTTGGGCTTTTTCTGCTGGCGTCAATCCACGCCCCATTGCTACTATGTCAACTTTGCCATCTAGCAAATTTTTCAGCGCCGTATCAGTGCCGTTAGCAGCAACTTCAACTTTTGTGCCAGCAAACTGTTTTTCAAAACTTTCTTTCAGGCTTTGGTTGATTGCACCCAAGCTATTTGAACCGTCAATCCGCACTGTTGATCCATTCTGCACTGTTTGTGGCAGTGCAAAAGAGGGAGTTTCAGGTGTAGATTGTGCCAGCATGGGTTCTGATCCCATCAAAGTTGCTGCCATTGGGGTCGTAGCTAAGGCAACCCATAATACCAGCCTGACTATCGAAGTATCTTTTTTTTCTTGTTGCCACATATGCCCATTATTAAAGTAAAAAATAGAAAGCCTGCCAGTCCTAAATCGCGATCTTTTTAAGGATGATGGAGGAGACGCGCTAATTATACATCTGAGTTATCTTTAGTTCTAATTACTTCAAATTACTTGTACTGTTTTATACTTCGTTTTAGCTTGCATAGGATGATAATTTATACTTTAATTGCCAAAGTCTGTTTACTATAAATTCTTCTAAGTTATATTGCAACTTATACCAAGTTAGTAGCTTATGGCCACAATTATGAATTATTGAATTACTAAAACTGGTAAAGTGTAGCAAATTCAATATTTTTTAACAATATTATTTTCAGTAGTACTGAGTTCTGAGTATCCTCTTGTCTTAAATAAGTACTCATGCAGGACTTACGCAAATAAAAGCCGAAATACCCTGCGGGTTTGCTGAAAGCGTTCTCGCAAGTGTAGCTGCTTCTCTAAGAGAGGCTGCGTCAACGCGTAGCTTGCTTCTTTGCAGGAGTATGTGTCTATTGAGTACTCCGCTTTGTTTTTTACGATTTAATTCATCCCCCGGCTTCAAGACGGGGGATTTCGAGTCATTGGTCACATTGGTCATTAGTCATTAGCACCAATGACTAAATCGGCGGGCGGCTATCCCTCCCATCCCTCGTTCGCGCAGCGTCTCTAAGAGTATGTTTGAAAAGTCCTCTTCTCGGTATCAAAAGTTTTAGATCCCCCTAAATCCACGCCAGTTGCTCATGGGGGAAACCCCCAAGACCGCACTGGCTCCCCTTAAAAAGGGGGACTTTAATTCCGGTTCCCCCCTTAAAAAGCTATCCATTATAAACATATTTCTTAATAAGAACATTGACAAAAAAGAGTAGTTATGTAGGAGAGGATGGAAGCCAAAAAATCACAAGTGACAGGAGAAAATGGGCGCGAGAATCAACAGAGTTTGAAAAAGTGAAATTTTCGCATGGCAACTTTGGTGTAAAAAACTAATTATCGGTAGTGGAAGAAGGAAAACACCGCAGAAACTGACGATAGGATGGAGCAATAATTAATTATTGAAAGACTGGCAAAGCAGCCAACCCTCAACCAGATCATGTAATCGACTCAATCCACGCCAGAGAACTTTTACACCTGGAGAACCATCGCTTTTGCGACCTAAAAACCCACCGAGTCGAGCAATCCAATTGACCACTTGAGCCAGAGTCGGTGGTGTAGTATGAGGATAAAGTTGATGATGAATATTGGTATAAAGGACTTGCCATTCATGAGGTTCTAAAACCATTTCACAACTAGCATCAGGCTGGAAACGAGCTAAGTAAGTCAGCCACAGCAAACGCCAAGCAACGATACTGTAGGTAGCCAAAGCCATCTCGATTCTGTGGGCAGTTTCGAGTTGTAACTTCTCAATGCCACAGCCACTTTTTAAAACATAGTGATAACGTTCAATCAACCAGCGATAACTATACCATCGCACATACAGTTGAACATCTTCCAGACAGGTAATCTCTAAGGTAGTCAGCAGTAACCAGGTAATCGGCTCAATCTCTGGTGGTGGCTCAACTTCTGTGACTAAAATAGCCTGCAATGTCACCGGTGCTAGAAGTTCTGTTTTGGGGCGATTCTGCGGTGGTGCAATGGTAATTGTGGCATGACGAATCTTCAAGGTGGCTGTTCTTGGCATTTGAGTCGCAGAGCGTTTTACCTCTACTGTCATTGTGCCAACCGACTCAACAGACTCTAAAGTTGACCATAAATGCTGCTCACTGCCAACTAGACAGCGATTTTGAGTAGCTCGAATCAGAAAATCTGACCCAGGACGACGAGCATCAGCAAATAAGTCATAAAAATCAGCTTCTCGGTCAGCAATCGTCACTACTTGTACTGAAGAGGGAATGATTGAGTCAGTTGTTTTCAAAGCATCAAGCCATCTTTGACTTTCTTTTTCTTTTGTCGGTTTTTGTTTCCTGTGTTCAGCTTTTCCTAGTTCTTCTTCGTTTCTTGACCACACATTTTGCTCAATGATGCCCAATGGTATTCCCTGTGGCGAGACAGTGAATACTGAGTGGACTTTTAACCCTTTGGCATAGGAACTATCGAGATATCCTGTTCCCGATAGAGCTTTGTGGCTAGTGTAGTTGAGTTCTGTGGTATCTTGTATTGCCAAGACTACTCTATGCTGGGTAATTCGCTCTACTGTCGCATCGATATGTCCTTGTCTAATCATGGATGGTTTGATATACGGTGAATCCCAGAAGTCATAGGTGGCTTTCGTTTGTGCCCATGTTTCACTTGCTTGCGGAACACTAGCTTCAGGTTTAGCACTTAAATTTTCGACTATTTTGATTAATCGTTTGGTTCTTCTGGTGTCACCTAATTCGGTTCTTTCTAGTTCCTGTGTGATCCATTCTTCCATTTGCTGACTTTGCGATGCTTCCGGCTCTTCGTATAGACAATACACAATCTCTGGCTTTTGTCCAATTTTCTGTTAAGAAAGATGTTTATAATGCATAGCTTAAAAAGGGGGGTTAGGGGGGATCAACAAGTGCCTAAAATCACAGACAATTACTTTTCAAACATCCTCTAAGACTTAGGATGGGATTCACGCCGATTTTCGTTGACGATTTACCTTTCAAAAAGCTTTTTTTATATTTGTTTTGCTGTGAGCAATCCTATCTGCGAAAAGATTAAAAAAATGTTCTGTCTGTGTATCTTCTCCACCCCAGCCAGGAATTTTATTGCCTATTCTAGTGAAAAAATCATAGATGATAAATTGAGCATTTTTTTTCTTTCTTCCTTTAGCAGAGTAAATAATTTGACAAGGATAGGCAAGTATTCCGAGAGTAGGGATTAAGCCAACAAAAAAGGCAATCCAAGGAATTTCATGCCTACTGAGCGCTGCTTGTAATATTCTGCAAGATGTATAAGCTGTTCGATAAACCGGGCCTCCTATAATTAGCCATGTAATGAAAATAAATTCATCAATTAGCCCTAATACATAAAGAAGTGGTATTAACAAGTATTCAATAATTTTGAAAAAGATTTTTATACCTAGATGAACGCTGAAATCATTTAAATAATCGCTAGTGCTTTCTTGCTTCAATTGTTGCAATAGACTATTAGCTTCTTCGTTCATTAGTTGTTTTCTATTTCGCCAATATTCGATCCTTTTAGCTATATAATTTCTGGCGATATTAGACCGATAGCGATGAGATGATATAAATTTCCACAACTGATAGAAAAATTGTAAGTAAGGAACTTTGACGAGTTTATTGATAATAGCAACAGGTAAGTCTATGAAAAGCTTATACACTAATTGAACTATTATTCTCAGCAACTCTCGTCCGTACCAAAATAATGGGTGTTCAGAATACCATTGAACTTGTTGCTCGTCGATGACCCCTTTTTTGAATTGGTATTGAATACTGCGATCAACCCTCCTCATTGACTTCCATTTTTTTTGGTGAAACTCTAATTGGAAAACATACCCTAAAACTTCAGCATACTTTTGACTACCAAATTTATTTTCTAATTCATCCCTATATCTATTTAAATATCGGTTTAATTTATCCGTATCTACATCATCGAATAACGCCCTTCTATATTTTATTGATTTAGGCAAATAAAATGAAAAAAGTGCTAAGGGATTCAACCCAAATAAAGCTGGTACACCCGATTCTAAATCTATCCAAACAAAAACATAATTCCCTGGGGTATCGTTTGCTAATAAAAAATTATTTAAAGCTGTAGGTGTTCCTTTACCAGCTTGCCAAACTAGTCCATCAAGCCCTGCTGCAATTAATTTTTTCTGTAATGGCAGCATAATATCAGAAACTAAGGCATGTAATTCGTCTATTCGCTCGTCATTACAAGGCTGACGTAAAGCAACGTGTCTCCCTAAAATAAATTCTGTATCTAGTTGATAGGCTTTAAATTCATGATTCCAAGAGGTAGCGATCGCTTCTGCAACTTTTAAATTATCGCCGAACCAAAACTGGACTAATTCACGGAGAATTTGACGACGAAAAAAAGCACATCTTATTGCATCTTCATTCCAAACATAAGGATTCGGAGAGCCAAAGAAAAAATAATGAATTATGCTAGCAATTTTGTCTGTATAAAATATTTTTCTTGCTATTAAACCTTCTTGACTAGAGACTAAAAATACCTGTCCTGACCTACCAGCCCCCAGCAATTTACCAGGAGAATCATGCTCTAATTGCGCCATTTAATTTATTTTTATCTTTGTTTTATCTGGGGAGCTAGCTAATTTCTAAATCCCTCTCCCACGCATAGGAGAAGGATTTATGATAAAAGCTTTTAATTCATGCAAAAAACTTACTTTTTGCGACTTGAAAATACTTAGAAGTTGTAGCCAACACCCAGTAAAATTCCTACATCAGTTTCATCGATAAAACTGATATTTACCCCACCCGTTGCTGTAATCTGTGGAGATAAAGGCACATCTACACCGCCAGAAATTAATGCACCTACAGTGCTATCTCTACCTGTAGAAATTGCAACACCACCACCGATATAAGGGGCTATACTCAACTGGGTCACTTCCAAATTTTCTACAGGAAAATCTACAGTGAGTGGCACGAGAAAAACTGTATTATCTCCAACTAGAGCCGCAGGACGAAAAGACAAATTTTGTGTAAGTCCTATTTTGCTAATTACAGCAAATGAACCTTCACCTACCCGTGTATTGCCCGTTAAACCAATGTTACCAGCAACACCAAAATAGCTAGAACCCGAACGGGTGGCTCTACCAGGTTCAAAAGTTTGAGCTACCTTCTCAGATTGAATGGCTGAGGAAGGCTGTGTTGATTCTATAACTAAGTCAGATGCAGAATTAAGATTAGCCGCAGGAGTTTCACTTATTTGTTCTGCCTGATTTGTAAGAGCATTAGTAGAGGGAGAATTTGTATTTTCAGCACTAGCTGGTAAAATACTACCAATAATAGCCACAGTAGCACTCGCTAGCAGAATAGAAGTGCGCTGGAAAAGAGTTGTAATCATAAATATTCCTTGCTTTTCATCCTCTTGTTTCTAGTATTGGCAACAAATGTGAAGAGAAAGTGACAGATATTAGATATTAACTTTTTGCTCATAATTTGGTGAAAATTGTTTGATTTTGTGATGGCTTTATTCAAGTAGAAAACATAGTTAAAAGTAAAATGCCTAACTTATTAAATAATTCATCTGTCTGGATACTGCAAATGTATAATTCTTTAGGCACAAATTAACCAGAAAGAAAATTTATATCTTTTGATAGTTGGCTTATAATTTATATAATTTGATTTGGATGAAATAAAGAAAGATTTTATCGAGAATGCTTGTGTCTGCGTTGATTATTATCTCTATCCGAATTAGGTTCTTGAGATTCTGGAGATTCGTTGTGATTTTTGCCGGAAGTATGGATAGCATATTCTTCTGGCACAATCGGAGAGCCGTCTATTTTAGCGTAAATTTTAGTAAATTCTGCTCCTAGAAATAAGATGTGAGCGGCATAATAAATCCATGTATTTATAATTACAAACGAGCCAGCGACACCATAGGCAGAACCAATGTCAGTCTGACTGAGAAATAACCCAAAGAAAAACTGACCAATCATAAATAAGATGGTGGTAATTGCCGCACCCACTCCAGCACACCGCCATGCAACTTGAGCGTCGGGTAAAATGGTATATATTGCGGCAAATAGAAATGTCAAAATACCAAATGAAAGTAAAAAGCTGAGAAATTGCCACAGAAAACTTAAGCCAGGTAATAAATCGCTTAAGTAATTAACTGTGACGAATAAAAGGTTTCTGACTATATAAGAAACAAATAGTAAAAAAGCAATGACTAACACCATTGCAAAAGATAAAACTCGTTTCCGTAAGAAATGAAAGATTTGTCAAGATATTCATAGACTTCGATACTCTTGCTCTCTATATCTGTGCGTGAGCTTTTCATCTTTTTCATTTGGTAATGCGGAGAATTTTATCCTGCTGTGAAGGGCAACTCCCTCGTCCATCACAGTTACTAGTTGTGACATACAACTCGCCATCTGGCCCCATAATTGCCTCTCGGAGTCGTCCGTATTTACCTTGCAAATACACCTCATGACGCTCGACTTTCTGGGGTGATTGTGGGTTGAAAACGACACGCTGCAAGTGTTCGGAACGAAGGGTAGGAATGATTAAACTACCCTTCCATTCAGGAATAGAATTTCCAGTATAAATTGCTGCTCCACCTGGAGGTAAGGCTTGACGCCAAACAATGGACGGAGTGATAAGTCCTTCTCCTGATTCACAACGGTAGATGGTAGGCCAGCCGAGGTTGTCTCCTGCTCTGGCGACACTGACTTTATCGTGACCACTTCTACCTAACTCACCACTGGGGCCGTGGTCTGTTACCCATAGTGTTGATGCATCATGCCAATCAAACCCTTGAGTGTTGCGAATACCAGAGATATATACAGGATTTTTGGGAAAGGGATTGTCTTGCGGCACTTGTCCGTCTGGCGTCACACGCAAGATTTTCCCAGCAAGGCTATTAACATCCTGGGAACTTTGCGGATCTCTCGCATCGCCAGTCCCAATATAGAGCATTCCATCAGCACCAAAGCGAATGCGACCACCATTGTGATACACTGCTACGGGAATGTTGTCGAGAATTATTCTATCTGACGAGGCACTGAGTCCATTTTCGGATAATTGCCATCGTTCAACGCGATTCACCTGCGACCCATTTCTATCAGCAGTATAGTACACGTAAAAAAGTCGGTTCTCGGCAAAGTTGGGATGAGTCGCAATGCCAAGTAAACCACCTTCCCCGCTATCTGTAACATTAATAGTGGCTACAGGTTTTTGGATAAGTTTACTATCCCGCACGAGGCGAACGCGTCCAGGTCTTTCACTGATTAACATATCTTGGTTTGGGAGAAAGGCAATTCCCCAAGGAACTTCAAGACCCGTTACCACTTCTTCAGCCTGTACATTTACCTCCCCTTGTGAACCAAAGCCATTGTCAACGAGAGTACACACTTGATTGTTGGTAGAAGTTTTTTGACTGACTGGTTCAGTTGTTTCTATTTCTTGATTGTTAGTGTTTGCCGACTCAGATGTTGGTGAAGCACAAGAAGAAATTCCCAGTGCAAACATGGCAACAAGTAGTTTTCCTACAACAATTCTTGTCATGTTCATAAGTATATTTTTCCAAAAATTTCTGCTTGTGTAGCCTTTCAAATAGCTAATTGAAGAAGACTTAAAAATTCAAAATTTAGGAACAAAGGCAAAGACTCCGTTCCTAACTCCTGAATTCTGATTTATCCATTAGATAACAGTGTTATAGAAACATTCTGTAAATTTACTAGGGATAGAAGTGGTGTTTTGACTATCCAGTTACTATTATAAATATACTCAACCTCATAGCCTCTATCCACAGACCTACTTCAAGCCTAACAGAGTCGAAGGCAAGTAGTTTCTCGGAAAGAGGTTGGAAAACTTAGTGGTGGGTGTCAAATCGATACCCACCACTAAATTTTCGGAGTTGCTGATTGCGGTATGAAAAATAATTTTGTGTGATTTCAAAATCCTTGTAGAGACGTTGCATTGCAACGTCTCTACATCCAAATTCATACTTGATTCAGCAACGCCAAATTTTCTTTACGTCAAATAAAAATCATCACATGCAGCAATGTAACGCCAATATCCAACATCCAAAATCCGAAACTGACTATGGTGTTGGGGAGTTTTTTTTTGCGGGTTTGGCTCCTTTGATATCCAGTAATTGTGCCAATTCGGTTGTACTTAATGACTTGACAAGACTCAACCCAAGCGATTTACTAGAAATACTTTGAGCGTAGCCTGCATTCAGGTAAGGGATGTATTGTGACCTTCCTGCAACGTAGGTTTGGAAGAAAGGTAAACTTAAAACATTCATGTAACGACGCGCTTGGGAAGCATCACCAATCATATCGGCAGGTAATGCTACTTGTTGATTTGCAGGGTTTCCATTGCCAATGGTGGAAAAGTGAGTACCACCTTCAAGCATGACGAGATACTTTTGTGAATTCGCCAACCAGGAAAAAGGTAAAATTTGCTCGGATAAAGCTGGTGCAACTGTATCATCACTACTGCTGACAATCATCACTGGAGTTTGGATGTGACTTAAGCCAGCTTTGCCGAAAATAGAACTAGTAATGGGATTAACTGCGATCGCAGCTTTCACTCTCTCATCCCGCAGGTTATAATCCTTGCCAGACTTGCTGATGCTCAATTCCAAAGCCCGACACTGAAGCAGTAAAGACATATTCCAGGTATTTTGCAGTGCTGCTGGTTCACAGTCTTGTTTTAGCTGCTTGAAGTTGATTTTAGCGCCTGCTAGAGCTAAGGCTGTATAGCCTCCCAAAGATTGACCAAGTACTCCGACTTGTTGCAGATTTAACCGACCTTTAAACCGTGAATCAGATTGATTACCTTTTTCCAATTGATTCAGTATATATGTTACGTCCATTGGTCGGTCTTGAAATTCACTTGGTTCTGCTACTTCAACGGCGCGTCCATTTAACAGCGAACGCAATTGTTTAGTATCACTACCAGGATGATTGGGAACGGCAACGGCAAATCCGTGGGAAGCTAGATGAGTGGCTAAATATTGAAAGTTGCTGCTGTCTAAACCCAAGCCGTGAGAAATTACAATTATGGGTGCAACATTCTGAACATTGGGAATGTAAACATCAGTTAATAGAAGCCGATTGCGCGTTGAGTCGAAAAACTTCAGAGTGTATTTTTGCGACTTCAACTTTCCCGGAACCTTTAAATCCGGTAATTGCGAGAAATTTGGTTGTGAAATGGTATCAGCTTCTATTTTAGACTTTTGGGAAACTGCTGCGATCGCAAGATGGGTTTGGCTAACAAGTCTCTCCAATTCTGTAGCTATTGCCAGAGTCTCGGCGACATCAAGACGAATGCTGCTGCTAGGGTATTTACGCAACACATTCAAAAGTGTCAAGCCTCCCGATTCAGCAGAGGCTAAAATTAGCGCCGAACGCAAAGCACCAAATCCTGGTTCTGACTGATTGGTTTTAATGACTTGCGCCAACCGATGCAGTAAAAATTCTCCTTGTGGTGTGTAAAGAAGTTGTGAAACTACTACCGGACTAACTTTCACACGATTGAGTAAAATCCGCCGCAATTCTTGAAGCTGTTGTAGAGGCAGATATTGCTGATATCCTGCCAAGTCTTCGTTAATTACGCCTGTTTTGGCGTAGTTTTCTAAAGTCGTGACTGAAATGGAAAGCTCTAAAGCTGAATAAGATGCATAAATCCGCTCTGCTGCCAAGACAGAATTGCTAATTCCAAACGTTGGCAGCACCATTGAAAGAACCAGCAATAGAGAATTTTTTCTTAGGGTGCTGGCCCAATTACCAAACAAACTATTCATCGCTCAACTTTTTCGGTGGTCTGGTTTTATCAGGTGTTGGCTTTGGTAGTTATTCGGGCGCCCTGCTTGGTTTACTTAAAGTTCTTAGCCTCAATTTTATCAGAACAGAATTTAGGAGTCAGGAGTGATAATTCAAGATGAATTATGTATGACTTGCGAATGTAGCTTGCTTAAGATAATGGGTATAAATCGGTTTCAAATCCCTACCAAACTTAGTTTCTGGTAGTAAACAAAAAAGTAGTGATTCCCAATGCCTAGTAATAGATTCTGACTCCTAAATTCTGATTTCTGAATTATTATTCAAGGATTTTTTCGGTTATCAGGTCAACAATTAAACACTACAGAGTCACAGAGATAAGTAAAGTATCCAGATGATTTCAGTAGTTTGCCTTCACTATTAAATCATAACAAATAAAAAATATTCTGCCTCAGTATTTATGTTGTAGCTTTGAATCTTGCACGAATTTACTAGATGAAAAACCCAGTAAAAATCCGGAAAAATATTCTAATTAATCAGCTTTTCCCAAGGCGATCGCTACTGAACCTGTGACTACTAAACCCGCTCCTAATATTGCTATGAGAGTGAAGTGTTCTGATGGTATCCAATTAGGTGCAATAACTGATACAACTGCGACTGATATTAATGTCACAATGGGAGCTAAAGCTATTACCGCACTTACTCGTGATGCTTCCCAATGTTCTAAGGATTCGGCAAAAGCACCGTAAGCAATTAAAGTATTCAACGCACAAAAAATCAACATTCCCAAATGGAAGCTGTTAAGTATAAAAAGTGATTTTACTCTGGCTAGAGGAGTGAATAATAAAGCACATCCTCCATAAATAATCAACATGATACTAGGGGAAGATAAAGATTGTAATAACTGCTTTTGTGCCAAAGCATAAATCGCCCATGCTACTGCTCCTAGCGCAATCAAAACACTACCTAGTATGTATGTGTTTTGGGCTGTAATCAAATTTGTTAGTTGTTCACGAAAGAATAAAAGATAACCACAAATCATTACACTTACACCAATCCATTGATACAGCCTGTAACGTTCTTTAAAAATCACTAACCCTCCTAAACCTAATAAAAGGGTAGATAATTGAATGAGAACTTCAGCATTAGCAGGTGATGTTAGTGCTAAACCTTGCATGAACAGAAAGTAATTAATCCCTAAGAAAAGTGTAGCGATCGCTAATAATTTCCAAGAAGCAGAGCGTAGTTGTTCTAACTTTGGTAATTTACCGCGTATTCCTAAATACAAAGCAAGTAGTATAAATGATGTCAAAAAGCGAAACCAAATAACGGTATAGACATCAAGTGCTTGCAGAGCTATCGTCAAAGCAATAGGTAAAATTCCCCACAATAAAACCGTCAATAGCGATAACGCTAGCCCTAAGCGCCAGCGGCCAGAACTTTGATGTAGTGACATTTAAATATCCTACTCAAAGTAGGGCTGACAATAAATTAAAACGTATCTAATTTGCATATCTAGATTTTACAACTTCTTACTGATAAAATATCTTAATAGCTTAGTTAATATAAATTCAATATATAGGACTCATATTTGATTTGGTGAAAAAACTCAGTACAACTAAGAAGCCTTCTTGACTATTACCTATTGCCTATTGCCTGCCTACGCAAATTAGTTCAGAAATCAAAGCGGATTCCTATAGAACAACTTATCTACTCTACTCAATTTCTTTTGAGCGAGAAGATGGCGTTTTCTGTTTACATAAAATTAGTAAATTACGTAATTACTTTACATGAATATTAAATTTCAGACCTTCACGTAAGTGTATAATTTGTTTCGGCGTACTTTTAGTATAAAAAACTATGGGGTTTTTACCCATCGTAAGCCCAGTAATATTTATTACGGGCTTATCCATTTACTTGCTACTGACCTCAAAAGGTCGATTTTGGCTTAAATCTGTGGTGATGAAAATAAAGCACCAAAAGTGGAGATTCAGATATGGCCAGCTTAACTATTTGAGATCAAGATTTTCAAAGACTATAACAATTGCTGTCATTATTATGGCAGCAGTAATAGCTGGAAATAGTGTATCAGCACAGGTTACGCCGCCACCTCTAGCTTCGCTCAAGAGCATATCAGTTCCAGAGCCTAACAATCTTGGAGACTTCGTAAAAGACAAAGTAGCTGCAATAAAGTTAGGAAAAACTCTTTTTTGGGATATGCAGGTTGGGAGCGACGGAGTGACCGCCTGTGCTAGTTGTCACTTCCATGCTGGAGCCGACAATAGATCCAAAAATCAGATTGCTCCGGGACTTTTGCGGATTAACCCTAATGGTACAGAGAATCCAGATACAGTTTTTGATGTCGGTGGTCTAGCAAACTACCAACTAAAACCAGAAGATTTTCCCTTCCACAGTGACCGTAACGATGTCAGTTCCTCTCAGGGGGTTTTCAATACAAAGTTTGTGGATGTCACACCTGGTAATGCGGAAGACCAAGTGAAAAATGAGCCAGATCCGGTTTTTAACGTAGGAGGTGTAAATGTGCGCCGCGTCGAACCGCGCAACACCCCAACCGTGATTAATACAGCATTCAACTTTCGTAACTTCTGGGATGGAAGGGCACAAAACATCTTTAATGGGGTGAATCCTTTCGGTTTAAGAGATCCTAATGCTGCTGTCGTCAAAGCACTAACCCCAAATAATCTAAAATTTGTGAAAGTTAGCCTGAAGAACTCGTCTTTGGCATCCCAAGCGGTCGGCCCGCCACTAAGTTCCTTTGAGTCTTCCGCAGATGGTCGCACTTTTCAAGAAATTGGTGATAAGTTCGGGCGAACTGCTAGGGTTAGGGGTAAAAAGCTCCCCCGCAAACTTGCGAAAAAGTTATTACCTCTCAGACCGCTAGGTAAACAGATTGTGCATCCACAAGACAGCGTTTTAGGCGCAGATAGTAGATCGCCCAAACCCGGACTCAAAGATAAGACTTATGAGCAGATGATTCAAGATGCCTTCAAGTCGGAATGGTGGAAGTCTAATCAACTCATCCAAGTTGACGCTGAAGGTAGACGGACTTTTGTCAAAAAGCCCGATCGCTCCTTGGAGACTAATGAGTACACATTAACTGAGTACAACTTCTCGCTATTCTTTGGGCTGGCAGTTCAGTTGTACGAGTCTACACTCATTTCCGATAATACGCCTTTTGATCGCTTTTTAGAAGGAAACACTACTGCCCTAACCCCTCAACAGCAACAAGGAAAACGACTGTTTGAGGGCAAAGCTTTGTGTATTGGTTGTCACGTTGGATCAGAATTAACAGCTGCTTCAGTGAGCAACGTGGCCAAAGACGGACGAATCAAACGTGCGCCGTTCGGCCCAAGATCCCCTGAAGACACTGGCTTCTTCAATATCGGCGTCAGACGTGCTACGGAAGATCCAAGTTTGGGTGGTAATGACGCTTTCGGTAATCCGCTTTCAGAAGCACGATTGGCTCAGTTGAACAAATTTCAGCTTCTTCTCGGCGAAAACCCCCCAATCCTCAATCCACCGTTGAGTTCTAGTGAAACTGTGTTTGCAGACGGAGCTTTCAAAGCACCTGGACTTCGCAATGTGGAACTCACTGCTCCCTACTTTCACAATGGAGGTCACGCGACTTTAGAACAAGTGATTGATTTTTACAATCGGGGTGGTGATTTTGGACTTCTTCCCCCACTGAATCTCTCACCAGAAGAGAAACAGCAATTGGTCGCCTTTTTAAAGGGAATGACTGATGAGCGAGTTCGGTATGACAAAGCGCCTTTTGACCATCCGCAACTGTTCATCCCCAATGGACACCCAGGTGGGCCTACATACGTTAACGATGACGGTACTGGCAAAGCCACAGATGATCTACTGGAAATTCCTGCTGTTGGTAAGAATGGTGGTAGTGGTACCCCAAATTTCCTGAGTTAATCCCCACGAAATATCTTATACAGATAAATTTAGGGGCGTACACCTGTACGTCCCTAAATTTAAAATTTCAGAAATTATGGTTGTTAGGATCAATTGACTGATGAGGGCTGGCAGTATTGCTAACTCTGGTTTGGTTTAGGTAATTGTAGACTCTGCGAGAAACTTCACGGACAAAATCTCCAGCTCTGCGATCGTGGTTTGGTCTTTGCACCAAAATGCCTGCTAAATAGCTTTTCCCGTTGGGCATTTCAATAATACCTGCATCACCAATAATAAATCTCAGTGTACCAGTTTTGTGGGCAATGGTAGCTCCTTTACCAATACCAGCCGGTAGCAAACTATTAGTTTTGACACGGCGCATGATCCCTAAAACTTGATTCCGGCTGTTTGGAGATAGCAAACGATTGTTAGAAACTAACGCCGCCAATCTGACCAAATCTTTGGAACTGGTTGTATTTTTGCCAGGAATGTCTGGAAGTAAATTCTGCATTGCTGTATTTTGCAATCCCCAGCCACGAAAACGTTGGTTAACTTTTGCTACACCACCCAAACGATCAAGAACCATATTTGTGGCGGTATTATCGCTAATGGTCATCATCAAGGTAGCGGTTTGGAGGACGCTAAATTTAGTTCCAACGGGTTTGTATTTCATAGTTCCAGCTTCACCAACCCTTAAATCGCGCCGCATCACTAATTTATCTGTTAGCTTAATTCTACCAGCGTCTATTTCTTGGAAAAGGGCTACTAACAAAGGAAATTTTATTGTACTGGCAGCAGCAAATCTTTTTTCGCCATTAATATCTATATAGTTACCTGTATCTAAATCTAAGAAAAATATTCCAGGGTTTAATGATTTATAAGTTGCTAACAATGCCCGAATCTGAGAACTGATACCCGGCATTTCTTGACCAAGATTTACAACTCCTGCAAATGTTGAAGCATCTGTGGAATTAATGGCAATATCTTGTCTATTTTCCCCAGGGATGTTATTGCTTTGGCGGTCAAATGAATTAAATTTTACAATCCAATGAGAACGAGAATCTCCCTTGATGGATAGATTACGGGAATCAATATGATAGCCTGGAGCTAATTCTACGACAAAACGAGTTGTTTTACTATCTAGTTTTCCAATACGAATTTCTTTGACTGCATTACCAAAAGCTTTTTTAACACTATCTGAATTAAAACTAGTTCCAGGTAAGTCAATTACCAATCGATTAGGATTATCTAATAAAAAGGCTTTTGGTTGGATTCCAGAAGTTGTAGTTAGGTGTAATTGATTTTGCTTAGAATCAAAATACCAAGACTGTAATCGTGAAGCTTTAGCCTGTCCTGCAACTAGAAGCAAACTGCTTAAACCGATCGCAAGTAAATGTGATTTCATTTTGTGATTGTAGGTATGCAACTATGTAGCAACTAATCAACTTTACCTTAGATTGTTTTCTGATGATCATACTGAAATTCCGGACAAAAAGCATAAATTCCATTGACTTATTTTTTTTGATGATAAATAAGTAGAAAACATCCAAATTTCTGGTTCGGAGTTTGCGTTATTCTCGCTCAAATGCAAACTACAAACCTTAATTTATTCACCTCTACTTACTTATCTAGGATCAGATAATCAGAATTTATCAAAAAAAATCGCTGGTATCCTTCTTTATGGTGTGAATTGACAACAGAAATTGCTAATCTAGCCGAAGGACGAACTAATGATTAATTATGTTTCCAACTTATGTTTTGTTGATTGGGGAGCGTTGGCGATGTGAGGTAAAAGGGACTGGGGATTAGGGATTGGGGACTGGGTGTAAAATCGAAAAATTATGATGCTTGCTCTTACCCACCACCAAATTTTAAAAAACAATTCCTTGTACCCATTACCCAGTACCCAGTACCGAAGCGGCGACTAGTTGAGCCAAAACTGGAGGCACAACAGTTTAATCGCTTCCCCATTACCCCTTATCCCCAGAGGGGGCCCCACTCCCTTTAGAAGAAATCAGGCATCCAAGGCGAAGCACCTGCAAATATTTGCGTAGCTGCTAAGATAGCTTTTTCTGTCCCATCAAGTTTTCCCACTTGTTGCAAATGGTAGGGGGTGAACAAACTTGTATACAATGGTGCCAATTCGCGGATATTTAACTGTAACTCGCCCTTTCCGCCTTTTGTGACTTCACCACGTCCGTTGGCGACAGAAAGAATAAATTTACCATTGTTTGCAGGTAGCAAATTATCTTGAATTTCTAGGTGCAGTTCAGCTTGGATTTCCGATGGATAACCCCGCGTTTCCAGTGCCTTGACTACATCTATTACCCGAAATAGCCAACGACTCTCACGCCATATTTTGGCAGTTTGCTCTGGTAGTAGCAATGTCAGAGAATCAATTGCAGAACTCTTCCATCGCACCTGATGAATTTGGGAGCGATGATTTGCCAGAAAAGACCAGAAAGTTTGTGCAGCATCAACTGTGCGAAGTACCCAATCTTTTATCCAAAGGATTTCACCGTCTTCCGTTCGCTCTTGAGTGAAGATGATATAGCCTTGGGGTTGCTCTTTAGTACCAATAAAATAGGCATAGACTATTTCTTTCTCATCTGGTTGGATTATTCGCTGCCAGATTGCTGGATGTCGGTCTAAATATCCATGCGTTAGTCTCGCTTGCTGCTGATATAGTTCATGAAAGACTTCATGATTGATGCTCACTACTGGTTCTAAAGGTAGGGGTTGCTCCCGCACTTGGATATTCCTGGTAGAAACTTCCCAAATACACCAGCTACCTCCCTGCTCATACCCTACTTTTCGGTACAAAGTTTGAACAGCTGGATAAAGAGCGGAAATTGCTACGCCTCTAGCATAAAGTTCTTTGAGGGTGTGTTGCATGAGAGCGATCGCAGCTCCCGAACCGCGATACTCTGGAGCAATGCCCACTGCGGCAATTCCTGTCATTGGTACACGCACACCACCCCACCACTGACCCATATCCAGAGTTGCCAATCCACCAACTACTTGCTCCAATCCCCGAATAATGCGGAAATTTTCTACCCCAATCAAGTTGATATAAGCTTCCTCACCACCAAGTCCGCTGATAAAACACTGCTCAAGGATAGTTTCAAGCTGCTTAATATCCTGTGGATGAGAAAGAGTGCTGTATTCAAATTGAGCCGTCATTTCTTATACCATGATTAGTACAAAATCACAATCATACTACAGCAGTCGTTACCCCAATGGTTCACCAACTAGCTTGAAAATGGAGACTGGGAAAAAAGATTTATTATATGTCTTGGTATAGGAATCCGCTTTGATTTCTGAACTAATTTGCGTAGGCAGGCAATAGGGAATAGGCAACAGGCAACAGTAAAGAAGGCTTCTTAGTTGTACTGAGTTTTTTCACCAAATCAAATATGAGTCCTATATACTCAGTTAATGATGGCTATTTAGTACACAATGACAGAAATCAACATATCATTACATCGATCTAAAAAGTCTAATTGAATACATAGCTAGGGTAACAGCAGTATCTACTTAAGCTTTATTACAGCAACCCTGATATAATAAATTTTCGGATCGTTCTGACTTGAGATGTAGTAATAGATAATCTCTTCATAGAGAGAGGAAGCTTTTTCTTTCACCAATCAGCTATAAAGCCCCAGAATCATGCTCCTAGTCACGCTAAACTACACTACTGCGCGTTCAATTTTAACTGTCAGGACACTTACACTTATCTATTAATGAGTGGCTTCAGAACTGTTTCTTCTATTCATAGGGCCTGGTGTACCACCCGTCGGTTGCTGTTAACACATCACTTACAAAAAATATGTCAATCAGTTGGATTTACCTCATCATAGCAATCGTTTTTGAGGTTTCAGGCACAACTTGCATGAAATTATCGCAGGGATTTACTAAAACAGTTCCTTCGGTATTAATATTTGTCTTCTATGGACTTTGTTTTACTTTTTTGACTTTTGCTCTTAAGAGACTTGAAGTGAGTGTAGCTTATTCTGTCTGGGCTGGATTGGGAACTATCCTAGTTGCGCTTATTGGTATTATCTGGTTTCGCGAATCTGCCACATTAATGAAACTTTTTTCGATCGCCTTAATAATCATAGGGGTAATTGGTATAAACGCAAGTGATTGAAGAAGAATTCTGACGACTGACGCCTTTATTCTGTTCGATAAATTAAACGGACATGATATTAGACATTACCCAGATTAAAAAATACCTCGTCAATGTTAAAATAGACGAGGTAAATAAACCAAAACTGATCATTTTGCTGGTTGCTGTTGTAGGGAATACACCAGCAATTTTTATTGTTCCGCTAGCAGAGCAAAATGAACAGACTTAACTAAATGCTTTTAAAAGTATAGTAAACCTCGGTAAATATAGCCCACAAGTAATTGACTTTTAATACTTTAGCAGAGACGCTCAAAGTAATGCAGCCAAAATGGCAAGTTTTTTATACACTGAGGCGTAAAGAACATTGCATAATAGTATCAACTGAAAGCAATTTTTAGGAATTCAACCATAGCTTAGGGATGCACAATTGTGAATCCACACAACGGATTGTGCTTCAAATAGATGAAAAAGGCTTTAGCACTAGTACAGCACGGCGGAAATAAACCAATCATTCCAAATCAACGAAACCCTTATGCTGTATTCATTTTTAATTTTTAATTTTTAATTTTTAATTCCGCCTTGCAGTACTAGCTTATTAGGTCAAAATTTACTGAACCCAGCAGAACGACGATAAAGTAACCAGATAAACAGCGGTGAACCCAGCAAAGCAGTGACGGAACCTACTGGTAGTTCTACTGCTCCTAGCCTAGAGAGTAAATCTGCAAAAGTCAGTAACCATGCACCTGCAAGGGCGGAAAGTGGTAAAACAAAGCGATGATCTGTACCAACGATGAGGCGGACACCGTGAGGGACAACAAGACCAACAAATCCAATCAAGCCACTGATGCTGACGGCACCTGCGGCTAATAGAGTGGCGACACCACCAATTAACAGGCGCGATCGCGTCAACGAAACCCCCAAACCCACAGCCAAATCATCTCCCAAAGCCAGCACATTTACCGATCGCGCCAACAAGCATCCTCCGATCAATGCAACGATGATATAAGGGGCAGGTGTAGCAATTTCTTGCCAACCCCGTCCATTAAGACTACCAACTAACCAACTGAGCGCAATTTGAATTTGACCGTCTTCAGCTAAAAGCAGCAATGTACTTTGTACAGCACCAAATAAAGAACTCACCGCCACTCCACCTAAAATCAACCGCTCAACTGAAATTCCCGACCCCGCACGACCGAGTAAAATAACGATCGCAGAAGTCAAAATTGCCCCCATCCACGCTGCTAAAGGAATTGCGATCGGGAATATCTGCCACACAATCATCAGAATCACAATTAATCCTGCACCCGCTGAAATGCCCAAAATAAATGGATCAGCCAGACTATTGCGTAACATTCCTTGTAGCAATGCTCCTGACATTCCCAAAGCTGCACCGACAATGAGAGCCGCTGTAATGCGTGGAAGACGCAAATCCCAGAGAATTGTCTGTTTAATTGGATCGCCTTTGTGGAGAATGGCTTGCCACAATTCCGACAGATTTAAAGGTACTGCTCCTTGAGAAAGCGACAGTACTAGCGTTACCACCAATGCTGTACCAAGGAGGAAAACAGCCCAAAATACACGGTGTTTAGTAAAAATTGTCTCAAATGGTCTAGTCAAATTTAAATATGTATTTTTTTTAATATAATCCGTCTCAAACACAAATACATTGGGGATAGGGCATGGGACAGGAGGGAGAAGAATTAAAACTTGGACGTTGAGCCTCTAAAGCTGAACGTTTAAATTTTAACTCCCAATGCCCAATGCCCAATGCCCAATGCCCCACTACGTCAATTCCAGCCCACCTTGATAGCCAGTGACAATGCGACCACCATCTTTGAGGATGTGGACTTCTATCTGGTCGCTAGCCCAAGTAATTTGGTCTTGGAAAGCTGGGTTTAACACACGAACCCGTTGATTACTGGAAGAAACTGGAGAATCGGGAGAATTAATTGCCAGAGATTGTACAAAAGGCCCGTCAATCAGGATATCGAGTTGTTCTAACAATTCTTGGGAACCTGGTGGTGCGGATTGGGACTGTAGCTGCTTAAGAGTGAACCCAGTAAAAGACATTACATTTAACCCAGCAGCTTTGACTTTCCGGGCTAAAGATGCCAGGGCAGTTGCTTGCCAAAATGGTTCTCCACCAGAGAATGTTACACCCATATTGCGGGGATTGCTAAGAATATTCTCGGCAAGAGTATCAACAGCAATCAACTGGTTAGCCTCAAATGACCAGGAGTTAGTATTAAAGCAGCCAGGACACTCACGAAGACAACCTTGTACCCAGACGACTGCACGACAACCAGGGCCATTAACTTCTGACTGATCAACATAACCCATAATGTTGAGATAGCCAGGGGGAATTTCCATGAGTGCTAGCGATGGGTCAGTTGGCTTAATTTCCATCTCTTTAACTCCTTTGAGCCGTTGCCTGTTAACTGTTAAATATAGCGAATCTCCAGTTATATAACCGTGACAATAGTTATATACAGGAGAATAAAAAAGGCAGGAGGCAGGCTTTAGCTTAAACATTAGTTGCCTCTCAGCTACCCGATACGGAGGTGATGAGATGAATACAAGTGAGTGACGAATTGACCAACGAGCAAAATTGAGCATAGCGATGGCAGCAATGTTGGTCGATGAAGCAACTTATTTTTCAGCCAGAATCGCGTAAATTTCCCGTTTAACTTGCTCTAAAAGCTCACGAACCCGATTTATTCGCTCCATATTGCCACTACGAGCAACCTGCACCACAACAGCAGCTAATTCTGTTGCGGCATTCCGCAGTTCAATAAACTCTTGGGGCTTACCTTTGACAAAACTTTTGAAGCTATCCCAAGGAGAGTTTGAAGTTTCTTGTTGGGCACGTTCTGCCAATAATTGTCTACCTTCATCGGTAATCGTGTAAATCCGCTTGCCACCTTCCTGGGCGCTCTTGAGATAACCACCTTCTTCCAGCAATTGCAGTGTTGGATACACTGAGCCAGGACTGAGGCGACGGAAACCACCATAGCGAGTTTGGTTGAGTCGATGGGGGATATTATTCCCCGCACCTCTCAGTTAGATCCGTGCGTACCCGTTTCCGTGTACACGGCTCCCGATGTTCTTAGCTTGCGCTTTTGCTCATGTGCTTATAATCGTGGCAACTCTCGTGAATTGCTTCCAGATTATTTTTCTTCTAGCTGGCGT
>NZ_JAWJTF010000008.1:117323-157105 GCF_048836525.1 Nostoc sp. CALU 546 | reverse complement strand
GAGTTTTGAGTGCTGAGTTTTGAGTGTTGAGTCAATGAGTGCTGAGTCAATGAGTGCTGAGTGCTGAGTAGTAAGAGACAAAATCTTGTTTGTTTACAGCCCTACAACAAAAAATATGAATATTAGATTCAGGACTCTAACTGGGCATTCAGCACTCATTGACTAACCTATGACAGAGTAATATTATACTTAGGACTTTAACTACGCACTCAGTACTCCATAACTAATTCAAAACTCAGTACTGGCTCAACGCCCCGCTAACAGCACTTAGCACTCAGCAATCAGCACTCAGCACTCATTACTGAGTTTCGTGAATGGAGAGCCGATATGGAATTAATCAAGCGTATCCTGCGGGTGATTCGCGCTAATCTTAATAGTTTGATCGGCGGTGCAGAAGATCCAGAAAAGATTCTGGAGCAAACTGTCTTGGAGATGCAGGAAAATCTAGTGCGGTTGCGGCAGGGTGTAGCACAAGCGATCGCTACTCAGAAACGCACTGAACGACAGGCAGCAGCCGCCAATTCTCAAACAGAAGAATGGTATCGCCGCGCCCAATTGGCACTGCAACAAGGCAACGAACCTCTAGCACGGGAAGCTTTAACTAAGCGCCAAGCGTATAAACAAACCGCTACAGCCCTATTTTCCCAAATAGAGCAGCAAAACGATATAGTAGCTAGGCTAAAAAAGGATATGCGATCGCTAGAGTTAAAAATTTCCGAGGCGAAAACTAAAAAAGATATGTATATCGCTCGCGCCCGTTCTGCTGAAGCGTCTTCTCGCCTCCAGGAAATGCTCGGTGGAGTTTCTGCCACCAGCAGTCTAAGTGCCTTTGAGCGCATGGAAGAAAAAGTTTTGCAAATAGAAGCTCAATCCGAAGCGATCGCTCAACTCGGTAGCGACGACTTGGAAACACAATTTACTTCCTTGGAATCTAATAATAACGTAGATGCCGAATTGGCAGCAATGAAGGTGCAGGTTTTAAACCAGGCAGAAAACACACAGCACAACAATCTCCTCACTGAGGAAAACCAGAAGACAGTGCAGCCTCCCCAGCAGCAGTTACCCAAAACTCAAGACTCTTGAAAAGCAAGCAAGGGAGCAGGGGGAGATGAGGGACATAAGGGGGACAAGGGGACAAGAGGTGAGAACTTGAAACAAGTCTTTCCCCTTGTCCCCATGCCCAATGCCCCATGCCCCATGCCCCATGCCCCATGCCTCTTCTTGAAGTTCGGCTAATTACCCCAGTTTGGAGATATCTTAACAATTAAGAGTTGTTGGGAGGTACTGATTCAAGCCGGAAAGATTACATTGAAATAGGTAGCTATTAAAAAAGTAAAAAAGCTAACTGTCCAACAAAAAGCGTAAAGCACACAAGGAAAAACAAAGTTATGGGATTATTCGATCGCATTAAGCGAGTAGTTAGTTCTAACCTCAACGACCTGGTTAACAAAGCCGAAGACCCCGAAAAAATGCTAGAGCAAGCCATCCTGGAAATGCAGGAAGACTTGGTGCAGCTTCGTCAGGGAGTAGCTCAGGCGATCGCCGCCCAAAAACGTAGCGAGAAACAGTATAATGACGCCCAAAATGAAATCAATAAGTGGCAACGTAATGCCCAACTGGCGCTGCAAAAAGGTGATGAGAACTTAGCACGACAAGCCCTAGAGCGGAAGAAGACTTATACTGACACCAGTACTGCCCTCAAAGCTAGTTTAGATACCCAAAGTACTCAAGTTGAAACCCTCAAGCGCAATTTAATCCAGCTAGAAAGCAAAATTTCTGAAGCTAAGACCAAGAAAGAAATGCTTAAAGCTCGGATTACCACTGCCAAAGCCCAAGAGCAACTCCAAGGCATGGTGCGTGGGATGAATACCAGCAGTGCAATGTCTGCCTTCGAGCGGATGGAAGAAAAAGTCTTGATGCAAGAATCTCGTGCCCAGGCACTAGGAGAGTTAGCAGGTGCAGATTTAGAAACCCAATTTGCCCAGTTGGAAGGTGGTAGCGATGTTGATGATGAATTGGCAGCTTTGAAAGCGCAAATGCTACCACCCGCAACTCCACAAAATCAAGCTCAACTGCCACCGCAACAACAAGAAACCACTGCTCCTAATCCCAAATCTAATGAGGTGGTTGATGCCGAGTTAGATTCACTACGCAAGCAATTGGATCAACTGTAAAATTGGCAGAAAACTTATTTGAGCTAGTCCCACACCTATTGGCTGTGGGATTTTACGTCATTAGTCAATAGTTAACAGTCCTAATAACTATGAATTATTGACTATGGACTATTGACGACTTTGGGATAAAGTATTGTGTGTGCCAACTTTGATCGCCACCTGACGGAGACTGCAATGAGTAAGGCTGTAATCACCATAACTGATGCTGAGTTTGAAACCGAAGTGTTAAAAGCCGAGCAGCCTGTATTAGTTTACTTTTGGGCTTCCTGGTGTGGGCCTTGTCAATTGATGTCGCCCCTGATTAACTCAACCGCTACCAAATATAGCGATCGCCTCAAAGTCGTTAAGATGGAAATTGACCCTAACCCACTCACTGTTAAGCAGTACCAAGTGGAAGGTGTACCTGCCCTCAGACTATTTCAAGGAGATAAACTACTAGAATCCACTGAAGGAGTTATCGGCAAAGATAAATTACTTGCTCTTTTAGATACTCACTTAAGCAGTAATTAGTCAATAGTTCATAGCAAATGACCAATGACCAATGACTAATGACCAATGACTAATGACTAACATACAGTTTGCACAACGTTTACAACCCCTACAATCTAATGTATTTGCTGATATGGACAGAGCCAAGGCAGTCGCTTTGGCCGCTGGACGACAGATAATTGATTTGTCCTTGGGGTCTTCTGATCTACCAGCCGAGGCACACGTAATTGAGGCGATCGCCCAATCTCTCCACGATCACAGTACCCACGGCTATCTGTTGTTTAACGGTACTCAAGGGTTTCGCGAAGCCGCAGCCAAATGGTATGAACAAAAATTTGGCATCAGAGTAGATCCTCAAACTGAGGTACTACCTCTGATTGGTTCTCAAGAAGGTACAGCCCATTTACCCCTAGCAATACTCAATCCAGGAGATTTTGCCCTGTTGCTCGATCCAGGTTATCCCTCGCACGCGGGGGGAGTCTATCTAGCAAGTGGCCAAATCTACCCAATGCCATTACGGGCAGAAAATGATTTTTTACCAGTGTTTGCTGATATTCCCGCCCCAGTCTTGGCGCAGTCGCGGATGATGGTATTAAGTTATCCTCATAACCCCACGGCTGCGATCGCACCTTTATCTTTCTTCCAAGAAGCTGTCGCCTTCTGTCAGCAACACAATCTCGTCCTCGTTCACGATTTCCCCTACGTAGATTTGGTATTTGAGCAGACTGGAGACTGGGTAGACTCTTCTCCCAATCTAAAATCCAAAATCCAAAATCCAAAATCCCTAGTACCCTCGATTCTGCAAGCTGATCCAGAGAAAAGGGTCTCGATTGAATTTCTCACCCTTTCCAAGTCTTACAATATGGGCGGCTTCCGCATTGGCTACGCCATCGGGAATGCCCAGTTAATTAATGCTTTACGCCAGGTAAAAGCCGCCGTTGATTTTAATCAGTATCGGGGAATTTTGAATGGTGCGATCGCAGCCTTGACTGGCCCGCAAGCTGGGGTGAAAACGGCCGTTGCAACATTCCAGAAGCGCCGAGATGCTTTCATTACAGCTTTACATCGCATTGGCTGGAAAGTTCCCACTCCCGAAGCGACAATGTACATTTGGGCAAAGTTACCCCCATCTTGGAGTCAAAACTCCGTACAATTTTGTACCGAGCTAGTCAAACAAACTGGTGTAGCCGCTTCCCCTGGGGCTGGCTTTGGCAAATCTGGAGAGGGATATGTCCGTTTTGCCTTGGTGCATGAGCCACCTTTGTTAGAAACTGCTGTGGAAAGAATTGCTGAATTCCTAAATTAAATTTTTTCTCAAATTAAACACCAAAGATTTTTTGCAGCAAAGTCTGTGGAGAGAACACACCATAGGGGCAATTCATGAATCATTGGTGTCAACTTAACGCAAAAACTATGTCCCGCAAGGAACTGAAGTTCCAAGAATCATAGCGAAAGTCATCTTTAGATGACTAGAATATCCCCAAAAATATTCAGTCTACTTCAGTAAGTTGACACCAATGCACATGAATTGCCCCTACGAATACTTATATTCTACTAAAATAATAAGCTGTATTTAAAATTACTACCCTATTTTGACTGTAATCGTAATTATACGTATAAAAGTCTATAAATATTAGTCATCTTTTCATTGATAATCAGCATGAACTTTACCCAATCAGGTCTCACCGTTTCTTAAACTGGGTTTGTACGCAAAGCTACCAAACACGGCTAACGATATAGGTTGCGTTTTTAAGCAACCATATTGTCAAAAAGCCTGTAGTCAAGACAGCCCAAGCCTAAAAACGGCAATAGTTTAAAACTTAACTTCCAAACTGACAGAGACTTGAAAAAATGAAGATGACTTTTCAGAAACTTGTGATTGGTGCTTCAATGGCTATTGGTGTGAGCGCTCTTGCCACAGTACCAGCACAGGCTGGAACACTTACTGGTGCTACCATAGGTGGAACAGCAGCAAGTGATTATTTAGTCTATGATGTGTCAGGTAACAGTACTGTTCTTGTGCCAAATACTCAGACAAACGTCCAGAAAGTTCTGGATGGTAATGCTGCAAATCCTACTGGAAACGTAGAGTTACGAGCTGGCAGTGAAGGGTCTGGTTTTGATTTCACCAAAAACACCACTTTGACAGGGCAAATTGGTGATAAAAGTATTACCTTGAGCAGCCTGACAGCAACAGATTGGTTTAGTACTGGCTCAGGATTGAGTACAAGCTATGGAGCAAAGAACTTTGCAAATACTTGGTTTAACGAATTTGCTAAGGCAGCTGGTTTAGGAGCAAATTTAATCCCTACAGCTTATAATGCGTTTTTGGGCATCAATGGTTTCCAACGCTCCAGCGACCCTAATATCTCTTATGTTAATCAAAATGACATCACTGGCGATATTAAAATTGGGTTAGCCGGTCACTTTAATTTGAAAGAGTACTATGCTCCCATATCACCACTCTTGGCTAGTTTTCTCAAAACTGGATTCCAAGCTAGTGAAGTTGTTAAAGTTACCTACAATGACAAGACTGATTTCCTTTACAGCTTTTCTGCTACGAACAGTGGGCTAAGTAACAGTTTAGGAGTAGGTGCTGATGGCAAGTCCCACAGTGGCAACTATGAAGTTGGCATAAAAGGTGTACCACCCGCAGCAGTCCCAGAACCATCAGTAATGCTTGGTCTGTTGGGTATTGCTGGTGTGTTTGCTACCCAACGCAAATTTAAAAAAGCATCTATTTAAGATTGTGGTTTAAAAACGACAAATAAGTTAGGGAGCTATTTATTAGCTCCCTTTTTTGATGAAGAATTTCTTCAAACTGTAAGATAATTTAATCTTCTAGGTTATACTATTTCTAAAAACATTGGCAAACAGTTCCTCCTGTCTCCTGAATTACCCTCACATCTAAATGAAACCTGTTTTAGGAAGGGGAATTATCATAACGTACAGTATTACTTAAGTAGTTTTACTAATACAAATTCGACGATTCAATTTTTAAAAGCAATTGTTCATTTAATACTAAAATTAAGACAAAGTTCGCAAAAGAAAAGCTTAATTCTTGATTAAATTATCTTTAAGGATAGTATCCTTTAGGTGTTGTAGTGTAGCTAAATTTAATTTATTTATATCTTTGAATAGATTTAGATAAGTCAAATTTCTATTTGTTTCACTATATTTAAATACACTCCCGTTTTGGTTTATCGTAATAATTGTTGGCTTTTAATTAAAATAATCAGATAATAGATGGCAATGACAGCACAATTACTCAATATAGATCAGCCATTGCGGTCACACAAAGTTAGACGAATTTTGCTAGTTGAAGACCATTATCTCAATCGGATGTTACTGAGTGACTATCTAAGTTACAGTGGGTACGATGTCGAGAGTTTATCAGAAGGCTCTACTTTTTTCTCAACTATAGAGAAATTCCAGCCAGATTTAATGTTACTAGACTTGAAACTGCCAGATGTTGACGGTTATTCGCTTTTAAAACAAGTCCAGCAAAAACCTGATTTGTCAAAAATACCTATTATTGTGGTTTCAGCCTTTGCTTTTAAAGCAGATCAGGAACTAGCTCTGAGTTTGGGCGCACGTCACTATTTTGTCAAACCGTTAAAACTTAAGGATCTCATCTTTGCAATTGAAGAACAGTTTACTTGTCGCCACAGATAAAGTTTTGTGTTATGCGTGAATTTATTCTGCTTTTTGGTTAGCGATGAACTCTTCCACACGCTCACTAAGATTTTGTACAGAACTGCCAATGTTTGAAATTTTATCTTGTACTTGCGCTAGCAATAAAACTGCTGTTTGTAGCTCATTGAGAGTTTCAGCCATAGCCTCACGATACTGGGCTTCAAAATCTTGTAAGTTCATAGTTGAGCTTTTGCTTAAAATTATTATAATAGCTATATTCTCAATCATAATTGAGAATCTGATTTCCTAAATCCGTTAATTCGCTTAATAGTATAAATTCAATAAAAAAAATTAAATTTTGGAGAATAATAAAATTTTTATATTAGTTTTATAAAAACAATATCTAAATATATTCTTTT
This sequence comes from Nostoc sp. CALU 546, assembly GCF_048836525.1. Taxonomy (NCBI): domain Bacteria; kingdom Bacillati; phylum Cyanobacteriota; class Cyanophyceae; order Nostocales; family Nostocaceae; genus Nostoc; species Nostoc sp. CALU 546. Next base: position 150,387 of record NZ_JAWJTF010000008.1, on the reverse strand, counting down.
TTTAAAGACAGAAAAAAGTAAGTAAAAAAAGATAAAAATATTTTTATTTAAAAAACAAACTTTTAAATAAAAAGTATTCTTGATTTTAAAATATTAATTATATCTTCAAAAAAGAAAGTTTTATTCTAAGAGGTTGTTTGAAAAGTAGTATGTTGTGATTTTAATCGAATTATTACCCCCCTTAGTCCCCCCTTATAAAGGGGGGAAACAATAAAATCCAGTTCCCTCCCCTTTATAAGGGGAGGGCTAGGGTGGGGTAAAAAAATTTTATACATCAATCATGACTTTTCAAACATCCTCTAACAGTAGTAGCCGATGACTCAAGTCGCAGCTAAACAAACTATTGTCTACTTCAAAGTTCTGATGTTTGCAGCATTTTTTCAGGTAAACATCTAGCTTGGAAACCCATCCCATCCACCCTACAGAAAGCCGTAGCAGCAAGCGTCTATAGGTTTCTCTTTGTGTAGACTAAAAACCTCTCAGATTACCACCTAGTCAGCAATCCCCAGTCACCAGTACTCTGGTGTATGTAGATCATGATGCCAACTTTATATTTACTTGATAAATAGTCTGTTAAATCGGCACGAAAAAATTATTTTTCTTAAAATAGAGAAAGATTACCTAATTTTCGTTGTGACAATATCTACGCAAATATTACCGCTGGTTAAAGAACCAGAACGACTGGAAAACCGTCTAGCCGAAATTCCACCGGAACCGGGGGTTTATTTTATGCGGGACAACAGCGATCGCATTATATATATAGGTAAATCACGTAAGTTGCGATCGCGTGTCCGTTCCTATTTCCGGGATGGCTACAATAAGAGTGAACGCATCGCCACGATGGTCAAGTTGGTGACAGAAATTGAATTCATTGTCACTGATACTGAAGCCGAAGCTCTAGCACTCGAAGCCAACTTGATTAAGCAGCACCAGCCATACTTTAACGTGCTGCTCAAAGATGATAAAAAATATCCCTATCTCTGCATTACTTGGTCAGAAGATTATCCGCGAATTTTTATTACCCGTAAACGCCAGTTCGGCAAAGAAAAGGATAAATTTTATGGGCCTTATACTGATGCTGGGTTACTGCGAGAAATTGTCCGCATCTGTAAACGCATCTTTCCCCAAAGACAACGACCTCAACCACTTTTCAAAGACCGTCCTTGCTTAAATTATGATTTAGGGCGTTGTCCGGGTGTGTGTCAAAAGCTGATTTCACCAGAAGAATATCGCAAAATTGTCCAAAAGGTGGCGATGGTATTCCAAGGTCGAACTCAAGAACTGATTGATATTTTGACTCAACAGATGAACGCCGCCGCCGAAAACTTGAATTTTGAGTCAGCAGCGCGGATTCGCGATCAAATTTCTGGGTTAAAGTCGCTGACAGCTGACCAAAAGGTTTCCTTACCAGATGATACAGTTTCGCGGGATGCGATCGCACTGGCAGCCGACGAACAGCACGCCTGTATTCAACTGTTCCAGATTCGCGCTGGTCAATTGGTAGGACGTTTAGCTTTTGTGGCGGATGCTCACGCAGAACCGGGAGCTATTTTACAACGAGCTTTGGAGGAACATTACCAAACTGCTGACTCAGTAGAAATACCTTTAGAAATTTTGGTACAGCATGATTTACCAGATGTGGAGATATTGGCGGATGTCTTAACTCAACGTAAAGGTAAAAAAGTCACAATTTTGACTCCTTTACGGCAAACTAAGGCAGAATTAATTGAGATGGTAGAGCGAAATGCCCAGTATGAATTGCAAAGAATGCAAAAATTTGGCGATCGCAATCACCAAGCAATGCAAGATTTAGCCGCCATTCTCGATTTACCAGATGCACCCCACCGCATTGAAGGTTATGACATTTCCCATATTCAAGGGTCAAATGCTGTAGCTTCGCAAGTGGTATTTATCGACGGATTACCCGCCAAACAGCACTATCGCCACTACAAAATTAAAAATCCCACGGTGACGGCGGGACATTCAGATGATTTTGCTAGTCTGGCTGAAGTTATTGGGCGGCGGTTTCGTAAGTATGGGGAAAATCAGCAATTAGCACGTTTGGGTAATCCAGACTGGCCTGATTTAATCATGATTGATGGCGGGAAAGGTCAGCTATCTTCAGTTATCGCCGTTTTGCAAGAGATGAATTTATTAGAAGACTTGCGAGTTGTGAGTTTAGCGAAGCAGCGAGAAGAGATTTTTTTACCGGGAGAATCTAAACCCTTGACAACTGATGCAGAACAACCAGGGGTGCAGTTGTTGCGGCGGTTGCGCGATGAAGCGCATCGATTTGCAGTCAGTTTTCATCGTCAGCAACGTAGTGATAAATTGAAGCGATCGCGTTTAGATGAAATTCCTGGCTTAGGACATCATCGACAAAAGCTGCTACTAGGACATTTTCGCTCAGTTGACTATATTCGACAAGCAACACCAACACAACTCGCGGAAGTCGCAGGAATTGGGCCGCGTTTGGCTCAAGAAATTTACAATTATTTTCATCCGGCTTGAAATTTTTAGGAAACTCTGAGCGGCTCCTGAAGTTCCGAGCAAAGGAAGCCGCTTCTCATAAAGTTTGGTAGTTTTCATTAGATTATCTTACAGAATTTAATCTCATAAATATTGCTAGCAAATATTAACTAAATCTTAAGATAGATATTTTGTGACTAAAGATACAGTATTTTCTGGGTTTTAATTTTTGAATACAAGAACGGCTTTTTTTGTATTCGTCTGAAATGACTATAAACAAGGTTCTCTCAAAGCATTAATTATGGGGATCAGTAAATCTCTAAGCAGTATTTAATTAAAAAATAATTTATGTGTCTAAAGTTGGAGGGTAAAATCACCTAGATTCTAGGATAATAGATCAAGATATCGAAAAGTTTTCAAACCTGAAATTTTGTTTAAAATAATCAGCCAATATTACAGTAGTTTGTTAAGTTGGGTCGAACCAGAATTTTTACGGGTTTAACTTGTAGCTTTACCAAATAAAAAATAATTACAACCAGGGGTTTTAAAATGCAGACAGTACAAAAGATTTACTGCCCAAATTGTGGTAGTCATGCAGAGCGTTATTATATTTCTGATAGCCAATTAACTCGCACACAATGCCCAAGTTGTGATTACTTAATGATTAGTTGTACTCGCACCGGCAAAGTAATTGAGGCTTATGCCCCTGGTATTCACGCACCTGCTAGATAAGTTGAAGAAGAATTCAGCTATTCTGAATTCAGAATTCTGACTCCTGAATTCTGAATTCTGACTTCTGACGATAAAGTTATTCATCAGAAATTTTGAACACTTCACAGCTTGTTATTCTGTTGTCTGAGTTGTTGCTGTCGTCTTTGTTGTTCTAATCTCAATTCTTGCTGTTGTCTAATTTGTTGATCTTGTCTGAGTTGTTGCTGTTGTATTCTCTGTTGTTGCTGTCGGGTAAATTCTTGCTGTTGTAGTCTTGTTTCTTGTTGTTGTATTCTCTGTTGTTGCTGGCGTATTAATTCTTGCCGTTGTCGTGTAAATTCTTGCTGTTGTATTCTCTGCTGTTGTTGTAGTTGTTGGGGTTGTTGAAGGTTTAGGCGTAGCCATGTTTCCTTCAATTTCTCTTGTGTTTGCTGAGTTTGCTCCTCTTGTTGTTGTCTCATTTTTTCTTGAGATAATTCAGGTTGCTGAGGATTCGTCTGAATTATTTGTCCGTATACAGGAGAATTCATTGGCAAAGCTTTTGCAAAAACAATCACTAATAGCCAGAATTTAAGAATCAATGAGCGATTCAACATAGAGTTATCTCGTCAATTGTTATAGATTGGTTTTAGCGATCGCTTAACCTTAATATAACAATTTTTACCGAGGTCTATTTGGAGCAATTGCTGACTTCTAAGCTTGTTTAATTCTTACTGGCTCTCAATTGCCCGCAAGCAGCATCGGCTTCTAAACCACGGGAATAGCGGACACTAACGGCAGTATTTTGCTGCTTGAGGACGTTGACAAATGCTTCAATGCGATCGCGGTTGGGGCGTTTATAGTCTACTTCTTGGATGGGATTATAAGGAATCAAATTCACATGACTTTGAAATCCCCGCATACATTTTGAAAGTTCCAAAGCATGTTCTGGTAAATCATTAACACCCGCGAGGAGAACATATTCAAAGGTAACACGGCGTCCAGTGATTTCCACATATTCCCGACATTCAGCCAGTAAATCTTCTAGAGGATAGGCGCGGGCGCTGGGGATGAGTTTTTCGCGTAGTGCTTGGTTGGGTGCGTGGAGACTTACAGCCAGAGTGATTTGCAAATTATTTTGCGCGAACTGACGAATGCGATCGCGAATTCCAACTGTAGAAACTGTAAGCGATCGCTGTCCTATACCGACATCTTGATTTAGAGATTTCAATGCTGCTAGGACATTCTCAGTATTCAACAACGGTTCACCCAGTCCCATAAACACCACATTGCTAACCCGTTGCCGAAAATCTTCTTGCACAGTCAACACCTGATCAACAATTTCGTGCCGTGCAAGGTTGCGCTTGTAGCCTCCCTTACCAGTAGCGCAGAAATCACACGCCATTGGGCAACCCACCTGAGTAGAGACGCAAACTGTCAAACGGGCTTTTGGGCCTTCTCCCCTTTCTGCGAAGGTGGGGATGCCTACAGTTTCAATGATTTGCCCGTCTGCTAATCGTAAAAGATATTTCACCGTACCATCGGGAGCCTCAGAGCGGTAATGTAGAATTGAGCGCCCTACGGGAACTTCTGCTAATTCTGCACGCCATTGTTTGGAGAAGACAGAAATATCAGATAGTGATCGCACTCCCTTGTCATAGATCCATTCATGCAGCTGCTTTCCTCTGTAAGTAGGTTGTCCTTGCTGCTGCACCCAAGCAGTTAACTCCGCCAAAGAAGCACCGAGAAGAGGAGAGATTAATTCTGATTTTTCTGGGTTGTGTGAGTCAACCTGAGATACAAGAGGCGTAGCAGACATAAAAAATCACGAGTTGATGTTGAATCTCTATCCTACACCTGCCAGTTCAAGTTAGTCTTGACCAAAGAAGATGGGGGAATTAACCAAAGGTTGTGCCGTTCCAACCCCACATTGCCCCCTTGGCGTCTGCAAACTCTATGTAAATGCGATTTTTTGGCACACCGAGAGTTTGGTTAATTTGCTGGCAAAAGTCTTGACTCATTGCTGCGGTTTGCTCTGGCTTCATTGTGCCAATGCTTTTAATTTCAATGTAGCAAACTGGGTCTGTATTCCCTGCAAAAGTCATGGGAATTCCTGGCTCAAAAGCAGTCATGACGTATGATTCTGGTTTTCCCAAATGTTTCGCTAACTTGGCTGATAGATTTAAAAGCATTGACTCAATTTCAGCTTTTTGAGGAGATTCAGCAGAAGTTTGCACTTTGATTAATGGCATAGTACTGAATTGGGATTTTGGATTTTATTACATTGTTAAGTTTATCTAAATGCAGAGGTACAGAGTACAAAGATTAGGGAGATGAAGAGGACAAGGAGAATAAATAACCAATGCCCAATGCCCAATTCCCAATCAATACGGTTCGGTTAAGGTTTTTTGATGAAAATTCTAGATCCAAAGACGCGATAAATCGCCGTCTCTACAAGGATCAATCTTTTGTAGAGACGGCGATTCATCGCGTCTCTTGCCTTAACCAAACCGTATCGAATTCCCAATGCCCAATGCCCAATTCCCACCATTTAGTTATGAGATGAGCGAAATAAGTGATTATGTTCAGGATGATATAAACGCGATCGCCCCGTTGCTGGCGAAAGTGCTGGACTGATTATATAAAGTGTAGTGCGAATTAGTTTTTCTTCATGAGTGCAGTCTGCCATTTCATTCAGGGGAACAACCCTGATTTTTTCATCAGGCCATCCGATGCGAAAGCAGATTGCAATGGGGGTTTCGGCTGGGTAATGTTCGAGTAGTTTAGCTTGGGCATTTTCGACGTGACGCGCACTCAAATATAGACAAAGACTAGCCTGATGTGCTGCCAGAGTGGCTAATTCTTCAGTGGCGGGGACTTCTGTACGTCCGCTGATGCGCGTCAAAATAATCGTTTGGACTAAACCAGGGACAGTTAATTCTACTTTAAGTTTGGCAGCAGCGGCTTGAAAGGCGCTGATACCTGGGATGACTTCAAAAGGAATATTTGCCTCTGCAAGGAGGTGCATTTGCTCGTGGATGGCGCTGTAGAGACTAGGATCGCCAGAATGGAGACGGACTAGAGATTTATTTTGCGATCGCACCCTATCGATCATAATCGGCAAAATTTCTTCTAAAGTCTGATTCGCAGTTCTAATGATCTCCGCATCTTTTCGGCAAAGTTCTAAAATCTGTTCGGGTATTAAAGAATCAGCAAATAAAATCACATCAGCAGCAGCCAGTAGTTTCTGCGCCTTCACCGTTAATAAATCAGGATCTCCGGGGCCTGCTCCGACAATATACACAGATGGTTCTACAGCGTATAGTGTTTTTTTATAGCTTAGACTTTCTGTATATTCACTTTTAGAAGAACACATGGCAATCTCTCAAAAAAATATTTTGGCAATTTATTCAGTATCTTTCCGGATTCACCCTATTTCCCTAGTAGATAGTAATGGTAGATGCACCCTGGTTAAGCCCTAGAGAATACTCTGGGGCATTTTTTATTTTTTAGTTATTTGTCATTTGTCATTCATCCTCTCTCCCACTCCCCACTCCCCTCATCTCCCACTCTCCTCATTTACCTTAGAAGTAGAAACGACATCAGGTAAAGGGCGTTTGAGTAAGTAAAGCCAAGCTAATCCAACTAATCCCAATAAAATTCCCAGACTACTGACTACTTGTGCAATGCGTAATTCCCCCAGCATCAAGCTATCAGTGCGAAAGCCTTCAATCCACAAGCGTCCTAAACTATAGGCTGGCCAGTAAACTAAAAATATTGTGCCTACCTTCAAACGTGGTTTACCGGCTAAAGACCGGAAAAACAGCGTTATTAATAGCGTAAACACCATTAAATCCCACAGAGATTCGTAGAGGAAGGTGGGATGAAAGTATTCAGAACTAGCATATCCTAGAGGACGATGGTCTGGTGGAATATAAAGCTTCCAGGGTAAATCGGTAGGATCGCCAAAAGCTTCCGAATTAAAGAAATTGCCCCAACGTCCGATCGCTTGACCTAAAATCAGCGAAGGCGCGACTAAATCTGCCAGTTGCCAGAAAGAAACCTGCTTGATTTTGGCAAAGATTAACGCAGCCAAAACGCCACCAAGAATTGCTCCGTGAATAGCAATACCTCCTTCCCAAATCGCAAAGATTTTTTCTGGAGTTGAGGCATATTTGGGCCACTCAAAGAAAACGTAATATAGCCGTGCGCCAGGAATTGCCCCAATTAATAACCAAAAGAACAAATCACCTAACAACTCAGGGTTAACATTGCGGCGTTTTGCCAAATTCTGGGAAAGGATGACGCCAATTAACACTGCTGTAGCAATCAATAAGCCATACCAACGGATAGTTAGTGGCCCTATTTTCAGCAAAATCGGCCCTGGAGAAGTAAATTGAAACGCCAAAGGTAAGATGGAAAGATCCAGTACCATGAAAAATTACCTAGAAAAGTTTGTTAACTACCCGCGCACTTTGCTAAGTACGGAGTTTTTTGGGTCTTGAATACTAAAACTACACTTCAATCCTCCACCACATTGTCGGGACATAGGTAAAAATTCAGTATTCATATTTAGGAGTCTAGTTCCTAACGCCTAGTTGAGCATAACTTGTGTCACAAAACAATTGAGTTTCGTATCCTTACTCAGAGCGCAAGATGGTAGATTTGAGTAAGTTACACAAAACGGTTTCGATATAATCACTTAAACAACTTTGATATATTTAAAATTGTGATAGCTATTTATCCTGGTAGCTTCGACCCCATCACTTTGGGACACCTTGACCTCATCCAGCGCGGTTGTCGCCTGTTTGAGCGGGTGATTGTCGCTGTACTGCGGAACCCCAATAAAATGCCACTTTTTAGCGTGGAGCAGCGGCTAGATCAGATCCGTCATTCTACACAACATCTACCTAATGTAGAAGTAGACAGCTTTGATGGTCTTACCGTTAACTACGCTCAAATGCGACAAGCACAAGTTTTGCTCCGGGGTTTACGGGCTGTGTCAGATTTTGAAGTGGAACTGCAAATGGCTCACACCAATAAAACTCTTTCTACCCAAATAGAAACAGTTTTTCTTGCAACCTCAAATGAGTATAGTTTTTTAAGTAGTAGTGTGGTAAAAGAGATTGCAAGGTTTGGTGGCTCTATCGATCATCTCGTTCCTCCACACATTGCCCTAGATATATACCAATGCTACAATCACAAATCTCCAATGTTGACTCCAATCTCAACGGAAGCAATCCCCCCCCTCAAGAGTATCTCGGTGGAGAGGGAAGCATAGATATTCAGCAGGAACTCAACCGCCTAGAGGAAATGGTTCTCTCTAGTCTCAGGATTCCGCTGACGGGACGCACACTCATAGATGAAGAAAAGCTGCTAGATCAGCTTGATTACATTCGCCTTGCTTTACCATCACTTTTTCAAGAAGCAGCAGTGATTCTAGAACAAAAGAATGAAATTCTGCTAGAGGCGGAAGAGTATGGACAGCAGGTTGTTGAGGCCGCACAAGCAAAAAGAGCGCAAATTTTAGCTGAAAGCGATATTATTCAACATGCAGAACAGGAAGCTGAACAACTGCGGCGACAGGTGCAACAAGAGTGTGAGGGAATAATGCAAGAAACCCTCGCCGAGATTGACCGCAAGCGGTATGCTTGTCAGCAAGAGTTAGAGCAAATGAGGCAAACTGCGATCGCTCACGCTCAAGAAATTGAAGATGGTGCTGATGCTTATGCCGATGGCATTTTGGGAAATATCGAGCAGGATCTCAAAGAGATGTTGCGAATTATCACCAATGGACGCCAACAATTGCAAATTGATAACCTCACCCAGCGCAATTCACCTCCTGGTAAAAAAAGATAGAGGTTGTAATGAGAGATGGGGAAAAATTATAAGTTGGGTTTCGCTATTGCTTAACCCAACAATTTCCATTAAGGAAGACTTTTAGGGAATCTACCTACTAATAGATTTAAAATTGTGGCTTGTAATTAAGCAGGATTTTTAATAAATGCTTACTTTTGCCCAAGTTAACTTTGGAGTAAATATAGCTGGCTTAATTGGAATTATTTATTTGTTTTGGGCAATTATTTACTTAATTTTAACAGTAGCTTGGCTCGCACAACGTGGAAGCAGACTTAGAGGTTGGGCTTTAGCCCTTTACATTATCCAACTTATATTTACGCCAATTATAATGTTGTCAAGTGGAGCAATCTTGTTATATCAAGGTTGGCGTTTAGATCCAATTCATCAATTTGGGCAATTTTTATTGTTGCTATTAATTCTTTATCTAAGTATTAAAGATATTGTAATTAATGCAGTTTACAGAGATAGATGATTTTAGCATTGGGATAATTTTATTATTAATATAGCGGTATCCAATACGGTTCGGATAAGGTTTTTTGATGACACGCCACTAATCGCAAAGACGCGATAAATCGCCGTCTTTACAATAATCAGTACTTTGTAGAGACGGCAATTTGTCGTGTCTCTTGCCTTAACCCAAGCGTATTGGATTATAGGGTGTAAGTAAAATCTTCCACCAGCATACCAGGAACTAAACTACCTCCTAGTTGGCGACTTTCGTAAGTTCCTACTTCGGGAATAAATTCTTGAAAAGTAGTCAAATCTATTAAATTTTCTCCCCAGAAGCGATAGAGACTTTCATCAAAACGTAAGTTTTCAATTGGTGCGATAATTTCTCCGTTTTCTACCCAAAAACAAGCGTAGCGAGTCATACCTGTGATTCTACCAGTGTGGCGATCGCTCCAATTCAAGTAATGCAAATTTGATACATATAATCCTGTATCTAAACTGGGAAGAATCTGTTCAAATTCTAAATTTCCTGGACTCACTTCTGGCGCTCGTAAAGTCTCTGAACCATTAGCACCATTGGCAATTTTTTGATATTCTTTAGCAGTCCGAGAATTCACCAAACTATTTACCAAATGTCCTTTTTCTATTACAGGTAACTCCGGTGCGGCTATTTCTCCCAATTCATTAAATCGTGGTACTAATCCGCGTTGAAAGTTTTCTTTCAAACTAAATCTTGGAGACAGTTGTTTTTCTTGACGCGATAAAGCAGCTAAAGCACTGTTTCCTTGTTGGATATCAGCTTCACTTACTGCTCCCCAAGAAAGCATTAGTAATAAATCTGCAACAGCAGCAGGTGCAAAATAAGTTTTATATTGTCCCCGTGGCAATTCTTTAACTGGACGAGCAAGCAATTCGAGTTGCTTTTTGCCTTCGCTAATTTTGGCGATATAAGCAGATTCATCCCAATTAGTCCCTGCAAATGTGCCCTTTACTGCTTGTTCAGATGGGGAAAATAGAGAATAATCTAATGTAAAAGAATCAGTAGCAAACCAGTGTTTTTGACCACTAGAATCACCATAAGCTTTAATTACTATTCCTCCTGCATATATACCTGTAAAATCTAATCCTGCAACTAGTTCTAGTACAGTTGGCACTACTGCTTCCGCCGCCAATAAATTCCCAGAATGTATTTCTCGACTGGTATTATTTCCTGATGGTAAAACTAGATATGGATCGATTGGTAATAGAATAATTTCTTCACGTAGTTCTTGTAAAGCAGTATATGCTAACTGCCAATCTACCTCCCAATTTCCAGTAAAGGGAAACTGCCGAACACTATTGCGCTGATCTTTCATCAAAGTCAGTTCTATCCAACCATCAGCAACACAACCGGTTTGTCGGACTTTCGCATGATTAAAACGAGTAAATTGACTTATTTCACTGCTAAGTCTCACAGTGAATTGCTCATTTTCTGCTTTTTTGATCAACAGACTTTCAATCAGTCGATTAAAGCTGACTTCTAATGCAGATAATTCCTCAATTTTCATAGATATTAAATATTAAAAGGGAATAGGTAGATGGGATAACGCAATTACGAATTACGAATTACGAATTACGAATTATCTAAGTTCCTCCACCAAAAACTTCAACATTCGCAAATACACAAACAGGTGAACCGTGTCCTACCGAAATAGCCTGATTTGGTTCTCCTTTACCACAATAAGGAGTACCATACATTTGCCAGTTTGTGGCATCTCCGACTTTAATTAAACTATGCCAAAACTCTGGTGTTGTGGCGCGATAGTTAGGGTTACGAAGGGTTTTGGTGAGTTTGCCGTTTTCAATTAATTTGGCGTACTCACAACCAAATTGAAATTTGTAGCGGCGATCGTCAATTGACCAAGATCGGTTAGATTCCATGTAAACGCCGTGTTCTATGCCGCCAATAATGTCTTCAAAAGTGCCGTTTAGAGGCTCTAAATTCAAGTTAGCCATGCGATCGATCGCTGGTCGATTCCATGAGGAAGCACGGGCACAAGCAACTCCTGCTACACCTGCCCTGACTTGGCTCTCCAGACTCCCTACACCCCGTTGGAGTACACCTTCTTTAACCAAATATTCCTTTGTCGCTACAGCACCAGTATCATCAAAGCCATAGCTGGCAAATTCACCAGGGACAGTAGGATCAAAAGTAATATTCATCAGTGGCGAACCATATACTAGGTTGCCAAAATCACTTTTATTAACGAAGCTGCCCCCAGCATAGTTACGCTCATCTCCCAAAATTCGGTCAATTTCTAGGGGATGTCCGACACTTTCATGGATTTGCAGCATCATTTGGTCTGGCGCTAAAACTAAATTGGTGCGGGTGGTTGGGCATTCTTCTGCTGTTAAAAGTTCTACTGCTTGTTCGCCAATTTGCCGCACCCGATGCCATAAGTTTTCTTGTTGTAAAAGTTCTAGTCCACCTTGGTAACAGTTTGCTTGCGAGCCGTTGTTACTACGCTGCTGTACAATTGCTCCATCTTGAGCAGTTACTCCATAATGAGTGCCTATAGATAGTATTTTTTGATAGACTTCTGAGCTATTGCTGCTGACAAACCAAGATTCTTTTTCAGTTGTGCTAGCACTGGCTATAGTTTGCACAATCTTGTCGTCAACTTTCAACGTTTGGCAAATACGAACCAATAAATCGTTGATTTCTCCTGGACTCAGAGCATCCAATGACTCGATAAATGGAGATTTATATTCACCAACGACTTTAGGACGCTCACTTTCACGGAAAGGATGTATCCACCATTCACTGGCTGCTAGTGCCTGTTTATAGGCTGTTTGGGCAGCGGCTTGGAGAGAAGACAGTTCCAGAGAGTTAGTTGCTGCATAACCCAGACAGCCATTTACCAAAACTTCCAGCATGGCTCCGACAGTGAAGGATTTGCCGTTTACTTGGGGTAAGGCGTCACGGACTAAACGGGTAGTAGAAGTCTCTTTTACGGCTCTAATACCAATCCAATCAGCAGGAATATCGAAACTAGCGATCGCTTTTCTAAGTTCAGACCACATAATTTAAGGAATTGGGTAATGGGGATTGGGGATTGGGGATTGGGGATTGGGAAGAATTCAATTCCTAGTCCCTAGTCCCCAGTCCCCAGTCACTTCTAATTCCGATGCCAGCGCGTGCCATCACGGCTATCAATTAGCGTAATACCTTCTGCTTGGAGTTCGTCACGAATGCGATCGCTTTCGGCAAAATTTTTGGCAATACGTGCTTCTTGTCTTTGTTGAATTTTCGCCTCAATTTCCGCATCGCTTAAACCATTACTCTTGTCCGTTTCGGCTTCTATCTCGGCTTCTAAACCCAAGACTCCAGCTAATGTGACAAGAGTTTGCCATTGACGCTGTAACTCATCAGGGGAAGTTTCGGTTTTCCCTTCATGCACAAGAATATGCCCCTCACGGCGCAGTTCTTTAGCTAATTCAAACAGCACTGTTAGGCCACCAGGAAAATTAAAGTCGTTATTTACGGTTTCTTGAAAGCGTTCAATATGGGGATTGGGTACTGGGTATTGGGTACTGGGTATTGGGATATTCCCAGTCCCTAGTCCCCAGTCCCCAGTCCCTAAATCCCAACCTAGTTTTTTACCGTATTGGTAGCCGAAAAGTAAACCTTCTTTAATCGTGTGCCAACCGTTAGTTGCTGCGGCGATCGCTTCGTCGGTAAAATCTATGGGTGTGCGATATTGAGCCGTTAGCACGAACAAGCGCACTGCCATCGGGTCAACTCCTCGATCCAGCAAGTCTCGAATAGTGGTAAAGTTGCCCAAAGATTTGGACATTTTTTCACCATCTACCTTTACCATGCCGTTATGTAACCAGTAATGCGCTAAGGGTTTTCCTGTTACAGCCTCAGATTGGGCAATTTCGTTTTCGTGATGGGGAAAAATTAAGTCAGCACCACCAGCATGAATATCGATCGTATCACCCAAGCGATCGCGCACCATTGCCGAGCATTCTATATGCCACCCCGGACGACCTGCGCCCCAAGGTGATTCCCAAGCGGGTTCTCCCGGTTTTGCTGCTTTCCACAAGGCAAAATCAAAGGGGTCTTTCTTTTTCTGATACTCTGGATCTTCTATGTTGACGCGCTCACTTTTCCCGGCTTGCATATCTTCTAACTTGCGTCCCGAAAGCTTGCCATACTCAGCAAACTGCCGTACTGCATAATACACATCGCCGTCAGCAGGGTAAGCAAAACCTTTATTTTCCAACTCATGAATTAACCGCTGAATGCCATTCATCGTATGGGTAGCACGGGGATACTCATCGGCTTCTTTAATTCCCAATCGCGCCATATCCTCAAAATATGCTTTGATAAAGCGATCGGCTACAGCTTCCATTGATGAATGTTCTTGCCGCGATCGATTTAGAATCTTGTCATCAATATCAGTAAAATTTTGGATATATCGGACTTCATAACCGATAAACTGGAGATATCGGCGTACTACGTCCCAAACAATGCAAGCTCTCGCATGACCCAAATGACAGTAGTCGTATACCGTCACGCCGCAGTAATACATCTTAACCTTGCCTGGTTCGACTGTTTCAAACGGTTCTTGACGACGGGTGAGGGTATTGTAAAGGGTTAGGGTCATAACAGAGTAATGCTGAAATAAGGAGATACGTAATAATAGGGTAAGGCAGCTGGGATGACAGTCCAGCATCCCTATGCTAGTGTTTTCTGGACTATCTGCGCTACATTACTATTTTTTGACTATTTGATAACAGCGCTATGCAATCAGCAGTTACACCCGACTCTTCCGCAATGGATACGCCCAAACAAGGAATGCCAGTAACAATCATTACGGGTTTCCTCGGTAGTGGCAAGACGACTTTACTTAATCATATCCTTAACAACCAACAGGGTTTAAAAACCGCTGTTCTAGTGAATGAATTTGGTGAAATTGGCATCGACAACGAGCTAATTGTTTCCACTGGTGAGAACATGGTGGAGCTAAGTAATGGTTGTATCTGCTGCACTATTAATAATGATTTAGTAGATGCAGTTTACAAAGTTTTAGAACGCCAAGAAAATCTAGATTATCTAGTAGTGGAAACAACTGGGTTAGCAGATCCGCTACCAGTAGCGTTAACATTCTTGGGCACAGAGTTGCGGGATTTAACCCGCTTGGATTCGATTATTACCGTAGTAGATGCGGCGAATTACAGCCTAGATTTATTTAACTCTGAGGCAGCATATAGCCAGATTGCCTATGGTGATGTCATTGTGCTGAACAAGACTGATTTAGTTGATGAAGCCACTTTGAATGAGTTGGAAAGAAAAATCAACGAAGTTAAGGAAGGAGCAAGAATTATTCGTGCTACGCGATCGCAAGTGCCACTTCCTTTAATTTTGAGTGTTGGTCTGTTTGAGTCAGATAAATATTTTGACACAGTGGTGGATGAACACGACCATCACGATCATGATGATCACGATCACTCAACGTGCGGTCACGATCATCACGACCATGACCACGACCATCACGATCATCACCATCATTCTGACCATTTAGAAAATGATGGTTTTACTTCCATCTCTTTCCAAAGTGACAAGCCTTTTTCTATTAGGAAATTTCAGTATTTCTTAGATAACCAGCTATCCTCAAATATCTTCCGAGCCAAGGGGATTATGTGGTTTGATGAAAGTCCGAAGCGTCATATTTTCCACCTTTGCGGTAAACGCTTCACCTTGGATGATGATGAATGGAAAGGTAAATTGAAAAATCAGCTAGTGCTAATTGGTCAAAATTTAGATCGTGAGGCTTTAATTAGTCAACTCGAAAACTGCATTTGTCTACCTTCAACCTCTCGCGGTAAAGGTTTTGGCAAATAAAAGTTAGGAGAGACGCGATCAATCGCGTCTGTACAAAAGTTAAAAGTTTAATACTCGTTCCCAGGTTCCACCTGGGAATGCATTCTTGATGGCTCCGCCATCGATTTTGAGCAATGGAATCAGCATTGGGCTGGGTTTGGAACTCCAGATGCAGCACAACTTCATCGGATTGGAGCAATATCAGCGCATCGGCACGGATTGGTTCAAGAGAAAGTTCAGAAGGACTTAATTCAGTCAGGTTGATAGATTCTCCTAACAGCCAAGTGGCAAAATCATTGGAGAAAGTTTCAGCAAGTAACTTACAAACATTATCGAACATTAAGAGATTTTATCAGATGGTAAGCGCTCATTCTTTCTATATTTAGTTTGCAGTTTAAGAATGCAATCGCTCTAAAATTGAAACGTTAATAAACCTTTAGATTAAAATGCGCGTTGTTATTCAGCGAGTCAAATCATCTCAAGTTACAGTTAATGGTGAAATTGTCGGCAAAATTGGGCGGGGGCTAAATTTACTCGTGGGTATTGCGAATACCGACACTGATACTGAAATCGACTGGATGGTGCGTAAGTGCTTAGAATTGCGGTTGTTTCCTGACGAAGAAGGAGACGACCGATGGCAAAAATCTATACAAGAAATCGGTGGCGATTTGTTAGTAGTTAGTCAGTTTACGCTTTACGGTGACTGTCGCAAAGGTCGCCGTCCTTCTTTTGACCGTTCAGCCGCTCCCGAATCGGCAGAAGATTTGTATAATCGTTTTGTTGCTAAGTTAAGAGCTAGCGGATTACAGGTGGAAACAGGTAAATTTGGTGCAATGATGCAAGTTACAATTGAAAACGATGGCCCTGTAACTTTGTTACTTGAAAAAGAAGCAATTTAAGTATATATACCAAAAAAGGAATAACAGTAGCCTCTAGACCGTGGTGTTCTAATTGATGAGAGAATATTAAATTAACCATCACCAAAGTTTAAATTCATTCATCATGGCGAAAATCCAGTTTTCTAGAGGTCTTGACGAAGAGGTAACTCCAGATGTGCGCTTGACGCGATCGCGCACTGGAGACAGTGGTACAGCGACGTTTATTTTTACGAATCCGAAAATTTTAGATCAAGGTACTACCGAAGATATTACCGGGATGTACTTGATTGACGAAGAAGGCGAGATAATTACCCGTGAAGTTAAGGCTAAATTCATCAACGGGAAACCGGAAGAATTAGAAGCACTTTACGTGATGAAATCTGCTCAAGAATGGGAGCGCTTTATGCGCTTCATGGAGCGCTATGCAGAAGAAAACGATCTGGGACTGAGTAAAAATGAGTCATAGGGCATAGGGCATGGGGCATGGGGCATCGGTAATTGTCATGCTCAATGAATGCGCCATTTACCATGCCCAATTATCCATTGGTGAAAATTTATGAGTGACATATAATGCCACAACCCCACCCAGACGAGTCTGGAGTTTTCGTAACTTGTGCTGTAGTTACTGTCAGCGATACACGCACTTCTGAAACAGATAAAAGTGGTCAGCTAATTCAGCAGTTACTTCTTGGTGCTAACCATGCTGTAGGAGCTTACACGATTATCAAAGATGAACCAACACAAATTCAAGAGCAGATAGAAAATCTGGGTAAAAGCACAAATTTGGATGCTGTAATTTTCAATGGTGGTACAGGTATTGCACCAAGAGATACTACCTACGATGCCATTGAGAAGTTACTGGAGAAAACTTTGCCGGGATTTGGTGAGTTATTTCGTTTTTTAAGTTATCAAGAAATTGGTTCGCGGGCGATCGCTTCTCGCGCTGTCGCTGGTGTTTATCAAGATAAATTAATTTTCTCGCTTCCTGGTTCCAGCAACGCTGTGCGACTGGCGATGGAAAAACTCATCTTACCCGAAATCACTCACTTGGTAAGTCAGGTTTGTAAGGGGGTGAAATGAGCAGCCTTTCAGAGGGCCACCATAAAACTCAGCCACAAACATACTGAAATCATCCTTTCTACACTTACATCTTGAGACTACCCAGAATTATAGTGAAACGGATGAAATGTTAATATCAGGTCAGTAATGGAGCCTATTTACTGGAATTCCATAATTGCTCACGGCATCACTGCATTTTCATACTTTGGTATCCCCATAGTAATAGGGGTCTTCTTTGCTAAAACAAAGGCAACTATTCCTTCTAAATTTTGGCTAGCCTTTTTCTTATCAGGTGGATTCGTGCTATTTTGCGGATTTCATCATTTTTTGGCAATCTTTGAGCCACATTCGGCAGTATCGCTGTTGCACTTAGGCGTACTTGATGTAATGGCGTTTATTTCCTTGTCTGCCTTACTCTACCTAACGCCAACCGCTTATCAAGTTGTAAAGGCGATCGCCAAATCTCAAGAAGATACCCGCGAACTTCAACGCAGCCAGCAGATGCAACAGCTGTTTTTAGATCATGGCCCCTTTGCAGCCTATATCAAAGACGAGCAATCTAGACTGCTTTACTACAACCAGGAGCTACAGTCTAAATTTTCGGTAGATCCACAAGAATGGTTGGGGAAAAGGGATAGTGAATTCTTGCCAGATCCAGAAGAGGGACGGCGGGTAATGGAAAACGATCGAGTCGTTTTGAAAACTCTACGTCCCTTGAAGCTGATTGAAGAGGTAAAGATATCTGATAACGATCAGCCGTGCTACTGGCTATCGTTTAAATTTCCGTTTAATGATTACGCAACGGGCGCTTACCGCATCGGTGGGATCAGTATAGATATTACAGAATCCATAGAAGCACAGCGATCGCTCACTGACCTAAATCAGCAGCTAGAAGAAAAAACACTGGAATTAGAGGCAAAAAAACGAGAACTTATATCTCTTTCAGATATGGCAGATATGCTTTATTCCTGCGAGTCTGAAGATGAGGTGTATCAAGTGGTCGCTTTAACCTGTTCTAAGCTATTTCCTAATATGAGTGGTTCTATCTATAGAATTGCTAATTCCAAGAATTATGTTCAGATGAATAGTTTTTGGGGAGCTAAAAGAAGTAGTAAAGAAATATTTTCACTATCTGATTGTTGGGCATTGCGGAGAGGAAAATTTAACCTTTTCTCGCCTCGTAATTCAGGACTAATGTGCAGTCATTTAATACGGCCAGTTAGCGGCACACATTTATGTGTTCCATTGTTTGCACAAGGCGAAGTAGTTGGGATCTTACACATTGATGCACTTGAAGAAATTAGTCCAGAAGATCAACAAATTACTGAGATTATTGCTAGAACATTAGGCATTGCACTCAATAATTTATCGATAAAACAACGTCTAACCCATGATAGCTTGCGGGATGGAATGACCCAATTATTCAATCAAAGCTATATGCAAAGCATAACAGAACAAAGGCTAGCGGAAGCTGAACGGTCGGGACAACCTCTTAGTATTATTTTCCTTGATATTGATAACTTCAAATCTTACAACTCTCGCTATGGGCACGTAACTGCCAACATCGTTCTCCAGGGATTAGCAAAACTGCTGTTAAAATCTATTCGCTCTTTTGATATTCCTTGCAGATGGGGTGGTGAAGAATTTGTGATTGTCATGCCTAATATGACACTGGAAACGCTCAGAAAGCGAGTAGAACAATTAAGGCTAGATATTGAACAAATGCAATTGAAGGATGGTGATCAGATCCTCGAAAGCATCACTGCTTCTTTTGGAATAGCTGTATCAGAACCAGGAATTACAGTTAAGGATTTGTTGAATCGGGCAAATCAAGCGATGCTTGAGGCAAAGCGAACAGGAAAGAATCGGGTTAGGGAGTATGTAAATACCTTTAATTGAAGAAGAATTCAGAATTCAGAATTCAGAATTCAGAATTTATAATACCGCAAGCGGTGAAATAAGCAACTCTTCAGTCTGCATTAAGTGTCAGTACAGCATAAAAATCAGAAACTTATAAATTTCCCGTATAAAAAAACAACTCCCTGAAGATGTAGGAGTTGTTTTTTTATATTCAAGTAGTTTTTAAAACATTCAGAATGGAGCTATGCCTAGGTTGGGCTGCGCCTACGCTAAACAGATACTAGCTAAAATAGCAGCGATTATATAAAATACCCCAACCACTTGCAATTCTGACCAGCCTGTAAGTTCTAAATGATGGTGTAAAGGCGCCATCTTGAAGAGGCGTTTACCTTTGCCATCGGGGCCTTTCGTGGCTTTGTAATAACTTACCTGTGCCATCACCGAAAGGGTTTCTACAAAGAAGATACCACTGAGAATGAACAGAGCTACTAAGGTATTTGTCAATAATGCTACAGCAGCTAAAGCTCCTCCCAGTGCCAGGGAACCAGTATCTCCCATGAAAACGCGGGCTGGGTTCCGATTATGGGCTAAGAAACCTAAGCACCCACCACTTAAAGCAGCACAGAAAACCATCAATCCTGGTGCTGTTGGTGCGACTAAAGCACCTAATGCCAAAAGTGCGATCGCAACTGTTCCTGCTGCCAAGCCATCAATACCATCTGTTAAATTAGTCGCATTACTTTCTGCAACTAGTACAAAACCGGCTATTGGCCAAAATAGGAATCCTAAAGGTAGTGTGAAGCTCACCCAAGGCAAAGCAATATTTGTAATATTAGAAGGTTGATTAAACATCAGCCATAGACAAAAGACTGCTGCAAAACTCACCTGCAAAGCTAGTTTTGTCCGGGGAGATATACCTTTATTTGATTTACGGCGCAGAATTTGCCAATCGTCAAGCCAGCCAATCAATCCGTAGCTGATTGTCAAAGCCGAAACTGCAAGCACCTCTTTAGAAAAATTAGACAATATACAGGCAAGCAGTACAGACACAGGTATAAAAAATATACCGCCCATTGTAGGAGTTCCTGCCTTTTTGAGATGAGCTTGGGGCCCATCTTCGCGGATTATTTGTCCAGTTTTGAGTGCTTGAAGTAGGGGTATTACCCAATAGCCCACTAAACCTGAACCCATAGCACACAAAAGTAGTGGCAGAGTTAGTGACATACTTTGCCACGGTAGCCGATTGGCCATCGAATCCAAGAAAAATGCTGTTGTACCTAGCCCTACAGCTAATAAAGAGGCTAGAGCGATTCCAGAAATGTTTAATCCTTGCTCAGGAGATAATTTAGCGTCCACAGAAGTTTCCCTTCACTCCACACTTAATAAAATTGAATACCAGGAACTAGGGATACTACCAAGTCCCTAACCTGAAAAGGCTAATCCTCAGCGATTCCTATATCATCATCATCATCATCGAGGTCGTAGCCAATTCCATCATCTACACCCATTAAAGAATCTATTCCTTCTTCGTTATCTCGAAAATCCGGTTCGTGAACGTCACGCGCGATAATCCGGCCGTTGGTTTTCAACCAGTCCAACAAAGAGGACTCTGGCTTTAGGGGGATGACATCGGCTCGTTGGTTACGGGCTACTTCACGTAATGGAGAGTTCAACATATCGAGTGAGGACAAGAAAAGGTTTACGTAAGTTGACATTTAGAGTCTATCACTTGACACGGATTAATTTAGTTATCTTTTCAACCCTTTAGTTGATAAATCCGCACTCAGATAGAAATTTTTTTATTTAATAAGCATAAGGCTTAGTCAAGCGGTTCTTAGTAATTTTTATGGCTCTACATATATGTCCTTAATATCTTGTTTATGCTGATGGAAAGTGAGTGATTTTAGAGGTGACAGGCGATGATGGGAAAAGCGGCTCTTATGGATGCGATCGCTGGTACAAATCGCGGTCTACTAGCGACCCAAACACAGAAACAGGCTATCTTAGCTGCGATCGCTAACTTAGAAGACTTTAATCCTACACCCCGTCCGGTGGAAGCTAGTAATTTGCTAGATGGCAATTGGCGATTACTATACACCACTAGCAAGGCTCTTTTAAACTTAGATCGTCTACCTTTGTGCAAACTAGGTCAAATCTATCAGTGTATCCGGGTAGAGACTACCAGTGTTTACAACATTGCTGAGATTTATGGCTTACCTTATTTGGAAGGATTAGTCAGCGTTGCTGCTAAATTTGAGCCAGTTTCAGATCGGCGTGTCCAAGTGAAATTCGAGCGGTCTATTATCGGCTTACAACGTTTAATAGAATACAATTCTCCGGTAACTTTTATCCAACAAATTGAAGAAGGTAGAAAATTTCCCGGAATTGATTTTGTAATCAAGAGTGATAAACAGCAAGGCTGGTTAGATATCACTTATATAGATAACGATCTGCGGATCGGCAGAGGTAACGAGGGTAGTGTATTCATATTGAGTAAAACATAAGTATGTACCAAAATACTATTTGCGAATGAAGGTAAGCTATAACGTGTACCTTGTCAAGTAGGTTCTGATACCATTCTTAATTGTGGGGGGAGTGGGAGATGAGGGGGATGAGGAGGATGAGGGAGAAAGAATAACTAATATTCAATGCCCAATGCCCCATGCCCCATGCCCTATGCCCAATTCCCAATCCCCAATTCAGACAAATAACTTAACAAAGACTCTAGCAACGACCTTCAGGTTGTAGAGTGAAATCAATTAGCCCTCTAGATTGGCGATTGATAACTAAAAGGGAAAATAATCATGGTTCAACGTGGTTCTAAAGTACGTATTCTCCGCCCTGAATCCTACTGGTTTCAGGATCTTGGAACTGTGGCTTCCATTGACCAAAGCGGCATCAAATACCCTGTAATTGTCCGCTTTGAAAAGGTCAATTACTCTGGTATCAATACCAACAACTTTGCTCAGGATGAATTAGTCGAGGTTGAAGCACCAAAGGCTAAAGCACCGAAAAAATAGCAGCAAAGCTACAAGGGGCTTGTTTGATGCGATGATGAAGGGTAGTCTTAAGTCTGAAGTATGAAATCTGAAACTTTCAGTTCATTCATTCTTCATCCTAGCCTACCCTAATCTATGAGAGCCGCCCTGCGGGTATTTACGGTTTCTGTTGGGTAGTAATACGAGCCATCTACGGCTATGTAAGTTACTACCCCATCTCTTTTTCCTTAATCCCTCAAATACATCAAAATTGCCTGCTTAATCAGCTTGAATGCCTGAACTGCCTGAAGTTGAAACAGTCCGAAGGGGTCTAAATCAATTGACCCTCAATCAAGAAATCACGGGTGGAGATGTGTTGCTCGATCGCACCATCGCCTACCCGTTTTCTGTTGGTGAGTTTGTTCATGGAATTAAAAAGAATGCCATCGCTACTTGGCATCGTCGCGGCAAGTATCTCCTCGCCGAACTCTCCTCATCTTCCCCTTCATCAATCGGCTGGCTAGGGGTTCATCTGCGAATGACCGGTCAACTCCTATGGCTGCATCGAGATGAACCATTACATAAGCACACGCGGGTTAGATTATTCTTTGGGGATCAGCAGGAATTGCGCTTTGTTGATCAGCGTACCTTCGGGAAAATGTGGTGGGTTCCGCCTGGTGTCGCTGTAGAAAGTATTATGACTGGTTTGGCAAAACTGGCAGCAGACCCATTTTCACCCGAATTTACTGTCGAATATTTAGCTCTCAAACTCCAAAACCGTCGCCGTCCAATTAAAACTGCGCTCCTGGATCAATCTGTGGTGGCGGGATTAGGTAATATTTATGCTGATGAAGCATTGTTTAAAAGTGGAATTTTACCTGAAACTTTGTGTATGGATTTGCAGCTAAAGCAAATTGAGCCTTTGCGAACAGCTATCATTCAAGTGTTGGAAACCAGCATTGAGGCTGGTGGTACAACTTTTAGTAATTTTTTAAGCGTTAAAGGTACTAATGGCAACTATGGTGGTGTTGCCTGGGTTTATAACCGCGCTGGAGAACCATGTCGAGTTTGTGGTACAGCAATTCAACGAATTAGGTTAGCTGGGCGATCTAGTCATTTTTGCCCCCAGTGTCAAACGCTACGGGGAGTTAGGAGTTAGTGTAGTAGCGTGTCAAGACTAAAATGTTGCAATAGATTTTTCTTCTTGTAGTGTGGGCATCTTGCCCGCACGGACGGGCGAGACGCCATTGGTGTCAACTTAAGCTAGAAATAGCTTCGCTGCGGGCTTCATAACCCGCCAGAGAATGAATTCTCTGGCTCATAGCTAAAGTCTACTGAAGTAGACTGAATATTTTTGAGGATATCTAGTCATCTTCAGATAACTTTCTCTATGATTCTTGGAACTTCAGTTCCTTGCGGGACATAGTTTTTGCGTTAAGTTGACACCAATGGCGAGACGCCCATCCCACAAGAGGCAAGCTTAAAATAGTGCATTAGACGTAAGTTAGGAGTTTTTACTTCTAACTTGGAACTCTCTTAAAATGCAGATAGAGAAAACTAGTTACAAATTTGAGAGAGGAACTTATGGCTGTCAAAAAGGGAGATATGGTTCGCGCTATCCGCGAAAAACTGGAAAACAGTCTGGAAGCAAAAGCCAGTGATAGTCGCTTTCCTTCTTATTTGTTTGAAACCAAGGGCGAAATTGTAGATGTCAAAGGTGATTACGCCCTGATTAAGTTCGGGAAAGTGCCAACACCAAACGTTTGGTTACGTGTGGATCAACTGGAAGAGTTTAAATAATAAAAAAGAATTCAGGAATCAGAATTCAGAATTCAGCATTTATTCTGACTCCTGAATTCTGACTTCTGAATTCTTCTTCAAAAAATCGCATTTTAAAATTTATGTCTTCTTCTCCTAACTCCCCAATTGTCTGTAATTTACCCCGTGTCACCATCGTGGGTGCGGGTAGGGTTGGCAGTACTTTAGCCCAACGGGTTGCAGAGAAAAACCTGGCAGATGTAGTTTTACTAGATATTATTGCGGGAATGCCCCAAGGTTTGGCGCTGGATTTGATGGAAGCCAGGGGAATTGAAATACATAATCGCCAGATTATCGGCACAAATAATTATGCTGATACAGCTGGTTCTCAAATTGTGGTAATTACCGCTGGACTTCCCCGCAAACCGGGGATGAGTCGGGATGATTTGCTGAAAACCAATGCCAAGATTGTGGTGGAAGCGGCAAAAAATGCGATCGCTCATTCTCCCAATGCTATTTTTATTGTCGTCACCAATCCGTTGGATCTGATGACTTATTTAGCTTGGCAAGCAACAGGTTTACCACGCGATCGCATTATGGGTATGGCTGGTGTATTAGATTCCGCCCGTTTTGAAACTTTCATTGCCCTAGAATTGGGCGTTTTACCCGCCGATGTCAAAGCGATGGTATTGGGTAGCCACGGCGATTTAATGGTTCCCTTGTCTCGTTACGCTACCGTTAATGGCATTCCCATCACTGAATTGCTGGATGCAGCCACAATTGAACGCTTGGTAGAAAGAACTCGCAACGGTGGCGCAGAAATTGTGGAATTGATGCAGACGGGAGGCGCTTTTTTTGCTCCGGCATCAGCTACTAGTGTGATGGTAGAATCGATTTTGCTAAATCAGTCGCGGTTGTTACCTGTGGCAACATATCTGCAAGGTGAATACGGTTTAGAAGATGTTGTGATTGGTGTTCCCTGTCGGTTGGGATGCGGTGGGATTGAGAGTATTTTGGAATTGACACTCAGTGATGAAGAAAGAGAGGCTTTGTATACTTCGGCTGAATCTGTGCGTCAAAATATTCAGCGATCGCAGGAAATAAATAATTCGTAATTCGTAATTTGTCGAAATAACTGCACAAACAAAAGGCAGTAGGTTAACATCCTGCTGCCTTATGCCAATTCAATTAATTATTGCAACACATCTTTGGGTAAAGACGCGATGAATCGNNTTTTTGCAAATTGGTATTACAAATCAAATTGGGAAACCCTCTCTTTTTCTAGGTGAGAGGCTTGGAATTTTCCCCATTTCCTAGTAGGGAAGGGTTTAGGGGGTTAGGTTTGGCGTTAAGTTAACGGTGGGAATCCTGATCTGCGGGGTCGCCATAGGGGTCTTCGCTGGCTGGACGAACGTCACCAAACTCGCCTTTGTCTGCGGGATCGCCGTAAGGGTCTTCACTAGCTGGGCGAACTTTGCCGTAAGATGCTGGATCTGCGGGGTCGCCATAAGGGTCTTCACTGGCTGGGCGAACTTTGCCGTAAGATGCCGGATCTGCGGGATCACCATAAGGGTCTTCGCTGGCTGGACGAACATTGCGATCGCGGAATTCTGTATTTTCAGCTTGATCGCTGTTCGATCCCAAGAGGAAATCTTTCGCCTTTCGCAAAAAGTAATTTACCATAATCCTTCTCCTGATTTAGTTTCGTGTCTCCCACGTGCGCGATCGGCGTTATCCTCCGGGAAACCCGCTTTAGATTTACACACGCTTCGCTATCTAGAGTGCTGGTGCTGCGGATGCAGTTATGCCAGTGAGATCACGACCTGTAGAACTCCGGTTATAGCCTTGGAATTGCTGATACTTTTGTGCCTCAGATTCGGGTACTCGAATTCCTTCTGCTGGTGGAGTTACCCAGTGAGCGCGATGTTCAGCATCGCGGTAGTATACACGCCCGTTCTTGGAAAGATAGTACTTACCCTCTGCTCCTTCTTGGGGAGCATTTTTATGTTGGTTGTACATGTAGTAAAGTGCGGCTGCTCCAGCCAATATTGCCACTTTTTGTCCTGTACCCATTCCCTTCTTAACTTCGGGTTGGTTTGTGGTGCGATTGCTCACTGTTCTACCAATGGTGTCATCAACAGGTGGTGGAACTGAAGCCTTTTGCGAACCGCCTCCGCAGCTACTCAGCAAGGGTACCATTAGTAATGCCGAAAGCAGCACTGCAAATAGACGCGAAACTATTTTACGTTCTTTAAATATTGTGTTCATCGGATTTTGTCATCACCTGTATTTTCTAAAAGCTTTGCTGTTGCAAAAACAAAGTTGGAATTCCTGTTATTTCGCCTCGAGTTGAAAAAACATATACCACTCAATTTACAACTGCACAGCTAAAGCGTTTCATTTGTAATGATGATCGATTTTCTCAAGTATTCCATCCTGCCTTTGAGAGAAACAGCATTCATCCCAAGGAAATATCTTATTGATTTTTTCTGAATCTATTTGGCTGAAACGCTGAAATCTTCAGCAATTTCTCGGTTATTTTTTCTGAATAAATAATTTACAAAGATACAGCTACTATGATCATCTTTGTCAAAAAATACACTCAATATGACATCAAAAAATACAGCCAAAACTAGAACTCGTCTCCTTTTGGCTCTGTGGGATTTGGGAGGAACGCAGCAAGAAGTTAAGAAGGGTCAACTCACTAAGCGAATTGTATCTAAAAGTCAGAAGGTCGCAGATTATCAGGCTTTATTTGAGGAATTGCAGAATCAGGGTGCGATCGCAATCTCCAAAAAGGGATATTCTCTGACATCTCCCAAGGGTTTAGAGGTATTGGGTGAGGGTTTGAGGAGTGGCGAGTTTAAGTTTGAAGGGACGATTGTCGGTACTTGGGCGGCGAATGCGTTGTTGCGGTGGATTAGTCAGATTGATGTTGCGGTAACTAGTGCAGATGTATCAGTTAATGGGGTTAAAGGTGCGATCGCATCTTACGACGAATTTAAATCTGTGGCGTTGGAAGTCTACGACAAGTTGAACTATGAGTACAACTTTAATAATCTAGTGCCAATTTATCGCATTAGAAGAGGAATTGGCGATCGCGTGAGTCGTACAGAGTTTAATGATTGGCTGCTAGAAACCCAAGCCGACGACATTTTGCAACTGCAAGGCGGGAGTGTAGAAGACAGCGCACCCGACAAAATTGAAGATTCGGTAGCTACAGAATTAGATGGATTACGTTGCTACGCCACACGCCTGAAACCTTAAACCTTATTTGACTTCTTCACACATTAACTTCACAACACTATGACTGTTACCACATCTACCATTGATGATCTGATTAGAAATCAAAACCCTTTTGCAGGACATATTGTGGTCAGACCACAACAAATATGGGGTAAAAGTTTTCCTGATGTTCCCTCAATTAATGCTCATGCATCCAATGCAGTTTTTGATGCCGTTGATAAAGTCCGTAAAGGAAAACGTGAAACTGTAGGTATCACAATTACAGCAGAAAAAGGATTAGGCAAAAGCCATATTATTAGTAGGATTCGACATCGTTTACAGACAGAAGATGGTAGCTTGTTTATCTATATGAGCAAGTATGATAATCTGAATCAAATTAAGTATCAATTTCTCCAAACAGTTGCCTCTAGCCTTAGAGCATTTGGTAGTCAAAAGTTAATGCAATGGCAAGAGATCGCAGCAGCTTTAATTAATGAAGCAAAGCAATGGAACTATACGCCACAACAGTATATTAGTATGTATCCAAGTTGGTTAAGTAAACACTCAACTAAGGCGATAGACCATTTAACAGAAATGGTTTTGCAAGTCAAGCCTGAAATAACCAACCCTTACATAGTGAAAGCAATTTTATGGACACTCTCTACAGTCCACGCTAATTTTGCAACCTACTGGTTATCTGGTTTGGAATTAACACAAACACAAGCTGAAGAGATGGGACTACCAAATCCTAAAAGTGAGGATAAAGAAGCTCAAGCATTAAGCACTGTTCGTCAAATTCTAGATATTACAAGTCATTATCGAGTTCCAGTGATTTGTTTTGACGAATTAGATATTGTAGATGCTGCTGATAATGGATTTTTAGCAGCACAAGTTATTGCAAGCTTAGTTAAGGATTTATATAACAGTCTTAAACAAGGTGTTTTACTGTTAGCAATGTATCCTCGTACCTGGGAAGACCAAATCAAGGCTTTACCGGAAGCTGAAGCAGTTATAGATAGATTAGTCAGTGATCAATCTGACAGACAGCCTATAAAATTAAGCTTTCTCAATTCTGATGATATCGTTGCTCTCGTTAGTCAATGGTTACAAGATTTTTATGAGGAACATCAACAAACCCCGCCTCATCCTCTTTACCCATTTGATGAAACTAAACTTAGAGAACTTGGTAAGAGTAGACCTACAGTTAGGTCAGTTTTGAAATGGTGTGCAGAGAATTTTGTACCTCTTTTACCTCCAGATGGCAAAATATTGTCTCCTCTACCACCACCTGTAATACCGCCTCCACAACCACTACATCCAGTTAAACCGTATTTCAATAGTGAACTAGCAAATGTTGAAGCTTCTATTGATTCATTAATAGAAGAAGAAGCAACAATTGCTAATGCTCTTTGGCTGGCTTTCAATAGTTTAATTGGTGAAACTGTAGAGGGAGTAACAATTGAAGACATTGAAGAAATAAAAGCTAGTGCAGCAGATGATGGCTATATAGATTTCAGAATTGTTGACAAAAATAGAAAAGTGAGAATTGGAGTAACTGTAGTTCAGCAAGACGGCAAGTTTATTGGTGCAGCATTGAATCGATTAATTGACTACAGAAGGTTTGATCTAACTCGCGGTTGTTTGGTTCGTTCAAAAAAGATTAATTCAGGTGCGGGATTAGCTAGAGAACGTTTAAGAATACTGTTGAAAGAAAAGGGTGGAGAGTGGGTAAGCTTGCAAAGCCAAGATATTAAACCTCTATTAGCTATCTATTTTGTTTGGTATAACAAAGATAGTTACGAACTTACAGAAGAAGAGGTATTTGATTTTATTGAGCAGAAGCAACTAGCAATCAACAATCCTTTGATTCGAGAAATACTTAGCGATCCTTCTGGACAAGAACCTACTAATTTAACTGATGATGGATTACCTATTAGTATTCCTCAAAGCGTTGCTACTGCCGATTACATCGAACTAAATCCATAGCTAATTATAAATGAATCAGCAGTTTTCAATTCCAACAGCGCTATGTCTATCCGCCCCTGATATTGAAGCCTTAATACAGGGGCGAACAATTGCAGCTTTACCGAAAATGTTTATTCGTCCTGGGCAGAGATTTGCACTTTATCCTGCTGACTCTTCAGTTTCAATTAAAGCTTGGGCTAAATGTGAACTTTGCCAAATTTTAGATGAGACTAAGCCATTAGAGATTTTGTCTAAATTAACAATATGGACACCAAAAGTATTAAAGGAGATATTACAAAAACAACAGTATCTTTTCCTAGCTTACTTGCGTGTCTATCATTTACCTCAGTTACAAGAAATATCAGTAAATCCCAACATTCAGGAAAAGCTAGGAAAATTTATCAGTTTACCTAATTCTCTAACGGTTTCTGAAGCAAACCCAGTAATTAACGATCGCACCTTCACCCAACGCAAACGCCAATTAGAAAAGCTAGAACCCCCGCTGCATCCTGAATTGGAAGAATTGCAGAGTGCGATCGCATCCCTAACCATTAGCCAACCAGCAGCGAAACAATTAGACGACGACATCAAAGCATTTTTGGGTTGGAGTAGTGATAAACCAACAAATCCATTAGATTTAGACTTATCTTGGATTCAGAAAATTGCTAAAGTTGGAAACTCTAGTGACGGACATACATTTGAAAAATTAGTTCGTAGAGGATTACTAAAATTAGGCTTTACAGGTTCAGGTTTGAATCCAGATGCAACGGGTGGCGCAGGAGGGATGGATTTTTACACTGAACAACCTTATCCAATAGTAGGAGAGTGCAAAGCAACTAAAACTGAAAAAGTTACTGATGGTACACCTGCACAGTTATTAAAAATAGGTATGAACCATCTTGGTAAATTTCAGTATGACACTTCTATTAAATTAATTGTAGCCGCCGGAGAACTAAATTTTTTCGCATCAAGAACAGCTACCGAAAATCAAATGAATGTTATTAGCCCAGAAACTCTACAAAAACTAGTTGAACTGCAAGCACACTACAAAAATTCTATCAATTTGTTAGAATTAAAAGAGTGTTTACAACAAGCTCCTTTTGGTTTAGCTGAAGATAAAATTAATAATTATATCGATCAAGTTGAACAATCTATAAGGTTGCGATCGCACATTGTTCAGCTTGTAAAAAACTACTTAGAAAACTCAGGTATAGAATCTGCTGGTGTTGAAGCTTTACATGGTGCGTATTTTGGCTCACATCCGCCACAGCCAATAAAAACAGCAGAAATGCACGAAATTCTGATAGAACTTTCTTCACCCTTAACAGGCTATTTAGGACGAATAAGAGGCAGTGATTGGAATAGCGATCGCTTTTACTTTCTCCGCGATTTACTTATTAGCTGCTAAAAGATAATTGGAAGCAAACTCAAACACCAACTTACTCATCTGATTCTGCAAATAAAGATTCCAAATTTTGATAACCATTAACTACACGGACAATTTCAATTCCAGTATTTATAACTCGATAAAGAATAATGTAATGATCCAAAGGAACACCACGTAAATCAGGTTTAATATTTCCGTAGCTGCGTCCCATATTAGGGAAATTAGCTAAATATTTACACTTTTTATCAAACTTTTCAATAAAATGCTCCCCAGCATCAATATTCATTCTGACAAAATAATCAATAATTGTTGATAAATCTTGACTAGCTTCTGGAGAGATAATATGTTGCGTCATCCTTATAATTCTCTCGCCTTACGCAATTTATCTCGCAATTGTTCAACTACAACTTCCCCATCAATACCTTCCCCTCTATCCAGCTGATCAATAGCAACATCAACTTTTTCCCGTGTTTCTTGAACCCACTGCTGATAACCTTTTTCCCACTCTAATAGCAACTTCAACGCTTTACTAATAACTTCTTCAGGATTTGAGTATCTACCTGTAGCAATTTGGGCTTGGATAATTTGCTCCAGTTCAGGTTTAATTTGGATATTCATAATTTATATCTTCAGTTTGTTGAGAGCTTTAACCTTGTTATAACAAAAATTAAAGTAAGTTAATTTTAAGAGCGATCGCAGTTATCCTAAAGTTAATATACCAGCCTGATAATTTACTACCAACGGCAGAATTTTTAGCCACTCTGAACCTAACAATACTTCCGTAATTTCATTGCCCACATAAACATTAATTTCATACTCTTGTTCGTTTAATATCACCTTGCCTAGATAAATATCAAATCTTGATTCTCCTTTAGCAGTTCGTAGAGATTCCTCACCGATATAAAACCAGTCTAGACCCTCTAAATCTTGTTTGTTAATAGCAATAAAGCCTGTAAAACCAGTATCCAACATAGCATCTACAGGCAAATCTAATCCATCAGATGTAATTAACTCAATTTCAAAAAATAGTTGCCCATTATCTCCAAAGTCCCCTTGAATCATATTGTGCCAGTTGTGCCTGTTTCATTTAAACAGAATACACAATGTCTACTATTTGAGTATTTTTCAAGGGATTTTTTATGAGCTTGCATTTTATCCACATCAATTAAGTAATCACCACTATCTGGCTCTACTGCAATATACCAGCCATAGTGTTCCTGAATCAAATCTGGACGCACACGCTCAAAGATTACCCGACAACGCCGATAAAATACTTCATCTTCAGCTTTCCGTTTAGCAAGTTCTTCTGGTGATAAAGTCCGTTCTGGAAAAATTCTACCCCGACGTGCAGGTTGTTTTGCAGTTGATTCAGTCATAGTATTAATCCTACTTATTGATGCGGCCTTAACTTTATTTTATGGGAAGCAATAACGAGCGATCGCACAACCCACCGCAGGTATCACTATTTCCCTCAGTATATTTTATTTATAGTGATAAACTTTACAGAAAATTCATACTTAGCCACTGTGTAACTTCATTTACATAAGCTAGTAGTTTTTGTACTGTCGAAGAAACACATTATACTTACTACACTGGTGTTCATTAATAACCAACCTGTACCAAGTTCAAAACTTAGGTTAAATGACCCATGTATTATCAAATTTGGAATTTCTTTCTTAAAGAAGATAAATACATTTATTGGAAAGAAAAAATAAAAGTTAACAAAACTTTTGACAAAGCTACATGGCAAAAGATTATTGATTTTTTGTCGTTAGTAGAGCAAACTTTCCAATTAAAAAGTCAACTAGCAGAAACCGATAGTATTGAGCCGTTTCTCAAGTTAGCAACAGAAAATGGTTACAATTTGACAGCAGAAGAACTTGCTTGGTTTCTAGTTACGAGAAGACAGATTTGGGATCTTTTTGATTTTGCACAAAAAACGCCATCTCTCAAAGAAGAATTGCTCATAGCGAAAGATCCGCAGCAGTTCGTTAACATCGCTGCTGAAAATGGCTATTACTTTTCTGTGGAAGAGTTAGCTTGGTTGTTAATTGAAATCAAATCATCTTCAGAATTAGTATCTATTAACAACAGCGTTGGAGAGATTCTCACAGTATCAAGCTACGGCAGAATTGAAATCGGATACTGGATTTGGCTGGCAGAATACTGGGGAATTGTGCCACCATTTTGTCATCGAGAGAAACCAGATAATTTATTATCTGGAGATACCAACAATCCTTTTTTACTCGATCGCTGTTTCTTACCCAAGAGCTATTTTAATCAACGCATCTTAGTAAGTAGTAATTCGTAATTTATGGTACGCACAGTCGCTAATGTAATTACAGCAGAATTCAGAATTCAGGAGTCAGGAATAAAAAGATCCTCGACTTTTTAAGAAGTCGGTGGTCTAAGCCTCTAGGCGTGGCTGCGTCTCAATTCCCGCTATAAAACAATACGGTTCAGTTAAGGGCTAATAGTGCAAAATCGTGGGTTTCGAGACGCGATAAATCGCCGTCTCTACAAGTGTTTTAGTCTTATCTGAACTGTATTCAGCTATAAAACTTATACAAATTTGAAAAAATAATGCGACAAATAGGCCATTTGTAGAGACGCGATT